>JAUXJX010000191.1 GCA_030624545.1 Bacteroidota bacterium
CATCAGTTACGACTGTATCGTTATTGAGCAGCAAGACATATTCACCGCTGGCCGCTGATATTCCCTGGTTGTTGCCGGTGGCAAATCCGAGATTTTCAGGATTTGTAATTACCCGAACGTTTCCGTGCGATGTCTTGTACTTGCGCAAAAATTCAGGCGTTTCATCTGTTGAGCCGTTGTCCACTATAATGACTTCGTGTGGTTGGGTAGTAAACGCCTCAATACTTGCAAGACAGCGTTTCGTCTGTTCTGCCCCATTAAATGCCAGGATGATGATCGACGTGAATTTGGGCGCCCATTTCTTGGGCCTTCGGCAAATCGCAACACCGTATTCACCCGTAAAGGTAGGGGCATAATCGGGTGAGCGGCTTTGTGAATAGAATCGGTCCCCTCTCTGAAACCGAACTTCTACATTGTCGAAGAACTTCCGAAGGAATGGTTCGAATGTTTTGCGTTGGTAGTAAGCCACATGGTAAGGATTTCCAACGTCGCCGCCTAGCGGAGTCGATATGGCCAGCTTTCCGTCATGGTCCAATATCCGGGTTACTTCCTGTAGGAATTGTTCACCGTCGTCGATATGCTCAAGCGTTTCAAAACTGACGATGAGGTCAAAAGAATCATTTGAAAGAGGCAGATGCCTGATGTCCATAATCCCGAAATGCAGATTCGGGTATTCGTAGGCTGATTTGCCATAATTGATGGCTTCCGGCGTAATATCCCCACCTACGATGCATTTTGCAGTTCCGGCCAAAAGGTGAGATCCGTAGCCAACGCCACATGCCACGTCGAGAACGCGTTTACCCTGGGCCATCTTGACAACAGATTTGTAGCGTGCCCAATGCTCTCGCATTATGGCTTCGTCCATATTTGGAGCCAGGGGCATCGCACGCTCGCCTGTAAAGAGCATTGATTCAGGTTGGCTATGTGATAAGATGCCATGCCTCTCTGGCAGGGCCGCCCGCGTAGGCCTCACAAACCAGTCGTCTAGGCTCCATAATTCTCTCGGCGCCGGGACATTATTGTCTCCATAATGCGCTTCCAATTTTTCATAGAGTCTGTCTGCACTTTGTTGGAGAAGGACGTCGGTTTTCTCTGCATTTTCAGTCTTAAAGCTGGTCTGACCGTCATGATGGATAAATGTATCTGTTGCGATAAGAAGGCTGTAACCGAACTGCCTGAGCCGCCATGACAGTTCCAGGTCATCGTTGCCTAAGAATAGGTCCTCATCCAAGAGTCCAGCATGCTCCAGCACCTTCCTGGGCAACATCATGCAAAAACCAATAAGCAATTTGGTGTCAACCGATTTGGCCCTATTATGTCGAATCAAGGCATCGATCAGCTCATTCATACCGATGTTTTCAGGAGAATCTTTTGGCAAGTGAAGTTGAAATTTCTGTAATCCGGCAACATAATTAGACAAAGGGCCAACGGCGCCAACTTTGGGGCCGAAATGGGCTTTCATCCTGAATAACCATCCCGGGTAAACGACAGTATCCGGATTGAGGAGCACAACGAATTCTCCCACAGAGGCACGAATACCCTGGTTGCATGCCCGGGCAAATCCCTCATTTTCTTCATTTTGAATGATGGAAATGGGCAGACCGGGTCTACAGAACTTATCGATGATATGGCGTATTCCCCCTCTTGACGCATTGTCGACAACAATAATCTCATATGGAATTGTGGTATTTGCCACCACGCTGGACAGACATCTTTCCAGCGATTTCCCCGAATTGTAAGAGACGACGATGATGGAAACCACAGGCTCTGACTTGGCTTGGTTATCAGCGTTATCGGAATCGCATTCTTTCGCCTTTTTCAGCCCTCGCCCATGATGGTGGCAAAGACTTGGATCGACGATCCGTGAAGCGATTGGCTCTAGATCAAGCTCTATTTCCAAAAAATCGCTAAGTTTACTCAGAATTTTCGGCCGTTCTTTTTGAAAAAGATCTTCATAATTGATGTGAAATAGGGCGTATTTTTTTGCGTTTGATGCGCCGCGCTGATTGTATTCGCGCCGCAATTGTCTGCATTGCTCTGCCGGAGAACCGTCTCGTCTCATGAGGGATGCAGCAACCGCATCCTCCTGGCGACTGATAAAGATCACTTTGACATTTTTACCTGCAAAAATTTTCTCCCAAACGGGCAATGTCAGGCAAAAACGCGGATCTTTGATTACGGAGCGACTGTGCCGGGTATACTCTTCGATGATAGCAGTGGATTCTGGTTCGATGCTGAATCTTTCGATGCTTTCATTCGGAGGGGGATTATCCCAGCTTCCGCCGCAGTGCTGCAGAATCAGGTCATTACAATGAACGATGGGAGCACTTTCGTAATGTCCTTTCGGATTCCATGCATTGGCGGGAAGAAGCTCTGTCTGCTTCCCCGCATAAAATCCGGCCTCTACAAGCAGGTTCGCCAATAGGGACGTCCCGCTTCTGTGCATACCAAGAACGAGAGTTATGATTTTTCGCTGGCGAGGCATCTCACTGAGCTTTCGAAATAGAACTTTTCAATATGCCTGTGGTCCGGCTGGTAATCAACTGCTCAAAAATCTCTGGTGATGGGCGAACTCTTGTCAGAACAGGGTATTCAGGATATGTTTGAATTGCGGATGTGAGACTGATAGACAAGTGGAGGCTCCCTGCCAACTAAGTCTTCAGGATTTTCCTGGCTCAAAAATAATCAATCACTTCGCTTCATTTCTTGGCCGCCCTACTTTTTACTAATTTGGCAAGGGAATTAAGGTATGCTTTATCCGATTTGGCTGCGTCCAGATTCTGCCTCTTGATCTTTTCAAGAAGCTCCTTTCGGTAGATATATATTTCCGGCGGTGCCTCGATGCCGATCTTAACCTGTCCCCCTCTTACCTCGACAACGGTAACTACGACTTCTTCGCCTATGATTAGGCTCTCGCCTGACTTCCTTGTCAATACTAGCATTTTATCTTTCCTGATAAAATGAAGGGTTTCTTGGTTGATTCCATTTTAGGTTTCGACCTGTTTGCGAAAAATCTCCACACAAAAAAACGTTTTGACTATTCTTCCACACAGACCGTGTCCAGTTTTTGTGCTTTTGTTCTGTGCTTTCCATTGCCTGGATTTCTGTCCGTTTTGATAATCGGATGCCTTGTGGAGAACTCCTCGTTAGCCACAATGATCTGCTTCCCCAGTTTTTTTGATGTGTTGATCAGCAAAGGACCCTGTAAATTTGCTGTGGATCTGCTCGGGTCTGCGGCCACTGTAACAATTGCCACAAGGACCAGATTGTCCTGTCCCTCGGTCCTTAATTCCAGCAAATCCGATTCATACAGCTTTGGCTTATATTCCGGCATAAAAAGCTGGGGATCGATCAGCACGAACGCCAGATCAGGATCCTCAATGCCGATCAACCAGTAGAACGGCAAAGTGTCTTCTGACTGCAGAAGCGCGTATTGGGAGGATCTCTCGAAACCGGGAATCCCCCGCTCAAAAACGACTAACTCATCCCTGTCAATTTCTATTTCGCCCCAGCGCCTGGTCTTGACTTTTATCTTACCCGATGTTACGGCCACTTCGCTCACCATACCACTCCTATCTCAATGCATTTATTAGGGTTGTATTTAGCACCTGTGTTCCCGCAAGAAGGGCTGCTTCGTACGCTGCCAGCGACTGGCTTAATTGCAGCATGGCGTCTGCAAAATCCGTATCTTCGATTTCAGACAGTTGCTCGGAGAATTGAACGAAGTCATCGTCCAGCTCCGACTTTCTGTCCAACATATAGCTTGCCCTGGTCCCGATCTCACCGATCAGGCCGACGATATTATCGATGAATTCATTCGACAACCGTCCCATTGATTCCCCTATTTGATCCGGATTGCTGCCGTTCAAGCCGTCCCTTAATTCAATCAGCGTTTCGAAAAGATCGCCGGTACCATATAAAATGCCATTCGAATCGGCGCTTACCTCCACAGTTGCATCGTCCCCAACCACGCGCGCTACTTTCGCGGCTATGTTTCCATTTGGCAGTACGCTGGTTATCTTGTTCTGATCGTCTCTGAAGGCCTGGAATGGCGTCGTTTCCGTTCGCGTCCCGCCAAATACATATCCTTCCACAGACTCGTTGTTGGCCAGGTTGAGCAAATGTTCCAAGAGCTGGTCTACTTCGATGGCGATGATCGACCTGTCTTGGCTGTTGAATGTCGCATCGTTCCCCATAATTGCGAGGTCGCGTGCCCTTGTGACCAGATTCTTGACATCATTTAAGACGTTCTCGGCAATTCCGAGTCTGCCTAGTCCGTCTTCAATATTGCGTCCATATTGGGTGTTCCGCTCAATGCGCGAATGAATCCTTAGCGCCATCATCGTTCCACTCGGGTCGTCAGAGGGCTTATTGAGCTTTTTCCCCGAACTAATCTCACTGTTGAATTGATCAATTCTGCTCAAATGCCGATTCATATTCAAACTGAAGTTTCTAGCCAATATTTGAGAAGTAATCCGCATGAACTATCTCACCATATTGATTACGGTTTGCATCATCTCGTCAGCCGTTTGAATCACCTTGCTTGCCGCTTCAAAGGCATTCTGATATTGGATCAGGCTTACCATCTCTTCTTCCAGGGAAACACCCATAATACTCTGGCGCTGTGTTTCCAGCATATTCACGACGTCTGTTTGGGTTTCCAATTTGGTTTGAATTTCACTGCCTTCCTGGCCGACCATTGACACAATTGATCGATACATTTCATCTATTGTGCTGGTTCCATTGTTTAAGACTTTTGCATCTCGAATACTGTCAATCTGCAGCGCCCCGGCGCCATCTCCTCGTTGGCCGTTCTCTGAGACCGCAATATTCGCGAGATCAGATAAGACTGACTGAGACAGTTTGATTGAACCCGCGGTGGCGCCCGCAGGATCAAAGAAGTCAATCCCTGTGTCGCCGCCGAGAGTGTAGAGCTCGGCGTGAACCGAATTGACCTGCTCCACCAGCTTTTGCGCAATGTCATCGAGATGCTTTCGTTTGTCCGACGTAGTTGAATTAGCCCAATCCTCCAGACTCTTCTGAGTGC
>JAUXJX010000385.1 GCA_030624545.1 Bacteroidota bacterium
CCGGTCTGGCCTCGGCAACGATGTCGAGGGCCTCCTCGAATCCCTTGAAGTCCGGCGTGAGAACTTCGACGCGGCAGCCCGGCGCCTTTTCGCGAATCTTCCGAATGGTTTCGGCAAAGATTTCGGCCCCCCCCGTCTTTAGCTCATCGCGGTTTACGGAGGTTACGACCACATGACGCAGGCCCATTTTCCGCACGGCTTCGGCAACGCGGAGAGGCTCAAAGGCATCCAGCTCGGTTGGCATGCCGGTTTTCACCGCGCAAAAGCCACAACTGCGCGTGCAGATATCGCCCAAAATCATGAACGTGGCCGTCCCGCGGCTCCAGCATTCGCCAAGATTCGGGCAGCGCGCGTCTTCACAGATCGTGTTCAGCCGGTGCGTCTTGACAATGTCCTTCACATTGGCGTATTCGCCGCTGTGAGGCAGCCGGACTTTGAGCCAATCAGGTTTTCTGGTTTTGATAGTTTCCATTCGTTCTATTCTTTAATACCAACCACAAAGGCCACGAAGATCACGAAGCATGCTTAATTTCCAAAAACTAATGTAAAATGCTCTTTCATAAAAAGATTCCCTTCAACAAGTTCAGGCTTCGTCGTGAGCTCAGTCGAACGGACAAGCTTACAGAATGACAGGTTTGGGTTGTTTTGTTTTTCTTATCCGTGAAAATCCGCGTCAATCCGTGGTTAAAAACTCTTCAACCATCCACATTTTCCAAAATCTCCGTCATGCGCTGCAGAAACTGTCCGCCCTGTGCGCCGTCCAGAAGGCGGTGATCATAAGTGAGTGAAAGATACATCATCCAGCGAATCGCGATCATGCCGTCCACAACCACTACGCGCTGCTTCGCGGATCCCATGCCTAGAATGGCAACCTGTGGCTGATTGATAATCGGCGCTGCCATCACTGTATCGAAGACGCCGAAATTAGTAACGGAAAAGGTGCCGCCTTGCACTTCATCGGGATTCAATTTCTTTGTCCTGGCGCGGGCAGCGAGGTCGGTCACCGCTTTCGAGATTCCGGATATGCTTAGTGTATCGGCGTTGCGCACTACGGGGACAATCAGGCCCTGTTCCAACGCGACGGCTACGCCGATATTGACCTTCTTATGGTAGATTATATCGGTACCATCGATGGAGGCATTCACGGCGGGAAATTCCTTCAATGCCTTTGCCGCCGCCTGCACGGCAAACGCCGTGGGCGTCAACTTTACGCCTTCGCGCTGCCGGAAGGATGCCTGGTTCTTTTCGATGTAGTCCATGATTCCCGTCACATTTACCTCATGCACGGAGGTAACATGGGGCGAAGTGTGCGCGCTGGCAACCATGTGTTCGGCAATCGATCTGCGGATATGATCCATAGGCATGCGCTTGATCTCCCCATCAAATTTGAATGCCGGCTTGGCGGCTTCGGCAGCGAGGGTTATGGCCGGCTCTACAGCAGGTGCGGCACCGGTTTTGCGCTGCTCCAGATAACTCAGCACGTCTTCCTTCCGCAGCCTGCCATCCTTGCCAGTCCCGGGCAGGGCTTCCAGCACCTCCAGCGAAATGTCCTCCTGTCTGGCGATGGAGCGAATCAAGGGAGAAAGAAACCTGCGGGGTTTGTCTGCCTGCTCAACCTCGGCGGGCTCGGGAGGACTCATCTCATGGATGGTCGCTCTTTCCTCTTGAGCAGGGGCTGCTACGTCCGGAGATTCTGTCTCCGGCGTGGCTTCTTCCTCAGTTTCCATCACTGCTATGACTGAATCCACCTGAACCGTATCCCCTTCTTCCGCTCGAATCTCAACCAGTTTGCCGGAATATGGGACAGGAATTTCAGTGTCAACTTTGTCGGTACTGATTTCGAAGAGAATATCATCCTTCTGCAGAGTCTGGCCGATTTTAGCATGCCATTTGATTAGCGTTCCTTCGAACACGCTCTCGCCCAGCTGGGGCATTGTGACGTCTACGCGCATAATCTCTTTCCTGCTTGATTAACGAATGTGATTATTTCAAGTTGAATTAGCCGCTAAGAACACCAAGACACACCAAGATCAAGTCAAATGTCCCGGTATTTCTTCGCGTTCTTCGTGGCTTCATCAATCCTCCGCTTCCTCCTCTTCCAGGAACTTTTCTGCGTCAATGGCGGCCATGCAGCCCGTCCCGGCCGCGGTTACCGCCTGCCTGTAGTAAGAATCCTGAGCGTCTCCGCAGGCGAACACACCCGGCACAGAGGTCTTCGTGGAATGGCTCTGAGTAGTGATATAACCATTCGTATCCATTTCCAGTTTGCCTTTAACTACCTGTGTATTCGGGGTATGACCGATGGCCACGAATACGCCATCATAAGGAAAATCTTTGATTTCACCGGTTTTCACATTTCGTACCCTCACACCCGTCACTTCGTTCTTTTCGACGCCCAGGATCTCATCAACAACCGAGTCCCACATGAAATCGATTTTCGGGTTCTTGACAGACTTCTCCTGCATTATTTTCGATGCCCGCAGCTGATCGCGGCGGTGGATAATGGTTACCCGCCTCGCGAATTTCGTCAGAAAGGTGGCCTCTTCCATGGCAGAATCGCCGCCACCGACGACCACCACCTCTTTGTCCTGAAAAAAGAAGCCATCACAAGTAGCGCAGGCAGAAACGCCGCGCCCTTTTAGTTTCTCCTCGGATTCCAATCCCAGCCAGTTGGCCGATGCGCCGGAAGCGATGATCAGCGTATCGCCATATACGTCCCCATTGCCCATGCTTATCTTAAATGGCCTTTTGGAGAGATCCAGTTCTTCGACGACGTCATTCAGAGTTTTCGTTCCGAATCTCTCGGCCTGCTTGCGCATTTTGTCCATCAATTCCGGACCGAGAATACCCTCCGGAAATCCCGGGTAATTGTCCACATCAGTGGTGATCATCAATTGTCCACCGGGCTCGATTCCGTCGATTACCAGCGGACTTAACATGGCCCGCGAAGTGTAGAGGGCGGCGGTTAGACCGGCCGGGCCGGAGCCAATTATGACTACCTGGTAGCGATTCTCATCTGTCGCCAACAACGGACTCCTCCTTAAGATCAATGTTTGTTTTCATCAACTCTCCAACGCAATCATCCAGAGTTTTGGTTAAGACCGGCCAAGTGGCATGGTTAAATGGCATCATCCGATACCCGAACACATTGCCAAATTCATGCACAAAATGGGGCACAACCTCTTCCACCTCAACCTGCCTGCCGGAGGTTTTTGCAATGGACGTAACCGACTTATCGCGAATGCCGCACGGGACAATGAAGTCAAAATGCTGCAGGTCCGGGCTTACATTCAGTGCAATCCCATGCAGCGTGATCCAACGGCTTACTTTCACACCAATGGCGGCAATCTTCTTGTCGCCGGCCCATACGCCGGTGTAACCATCTCTTCGATTCGTGGCAATGCTAAAACAAGCCAGCGTATTCATGATAACCTGCTCCAGTTGGCGCAAGTAC
>JAUXJX010000337.1 GCA_030624545.1 Bacteroidota bacterium
AAACTCGTAGGGGCCGCCACGCAGCCTATTCAAGACGTCATTCAGCAACCGATATCGCGGCAGTGGGGTGAGATTTTCCAGCTCCAAGTCCGAGCGGCGAACCGTTGGCAAAATGCCGACCAGAATGAAATTACCCTCATGTCTTCTAACAACCTTCGCCAACTGGGACAGCCGCGCCCATAGATCTTTCTCCATTTTCGAAAAACAATTGCGGGTAAACAGTACGGGGTCCAGGTTGATTTCAAGATTGTATTGGGAATGTTCCGTAGTAAAATGATGGTCTTCGATTTCACTCAATACCTTCATGGCGAGTTGAGCCGGCCGCCAGGTTTTGTCGAGCAGGCAAAGTTCCTGCTCCGCCCCGATCCTTTGCACATCCTTCTCGAAAAGATCATCGGCCAACATCTTTTCGAATGCCTTCAGATCATTGATGAGAGAACAGGTAAATCTGTTTATCTGTCGGCTGTCGGTGTAGAGATTTATGGCGTGTTCACCCATGGGAAATTCACTATGTTGAGTCGAGCCAGGAGATCATTTGACTTGGCGAAGCGTGGGATAATATACCGAAAAGTCGATGGGAATGTCAATTCCTTTTTTCCCAGAAATAATTTAGAGTCCAAGGGATTCCTTTCTTTCGTTGCTTTCCGGATGTTTCTTTGTTCCGATCAAAATCTTCGATCGACTCATATTTCCACATAAAATCGTTGGTGTAAGAGAAAATTTATTCCTATAATGGCCAATGTCAAACAGTTGATCCGATGGAAGAGATTTTTGTTCCGGTTCGCTATTCAACAAAAACGACAAGTGCGAGAAAGGAGGAGAATAGTGCTTAAGGTTGGAGACAAAGCGCCTGATTTCACACTGGAATCCAATACCGGAGATCAGGTGTCGTTATCTGATTTCCTGGGTAAGAAGGATGTGGTTCTGTTCTTTTACCCCAAAGATGATACGCCCGGCTGTACCAAAGAAGCCTGTTCGTTCCGTGATTCGTTCCCCGACTTTCAATCCAGAGAAGTAGAGGTACTGGGAGTGAGTCCCGACAGCGTTAAATCTCACGAAAAATTCATCGGGAAATATGGTTTGAATTTCACCCTGCTAAGCGATCCGGATCACAAAATGGCGGAGGCCTATGGCGCCTGGGGCGAAAAGAGCATGTATGGTAAGAAATATATGGGCATCCTACGCACGACGTTTATCATCGGTAAGGATGGCGCCGTAAAGCACGTATTTGAGAAGGTGAAACCAGCCGACCATGCGGAAGAGGTGCTGGGGGTGCTGTGAGTGATTTGCCGTCGCCGTGCTCCCTTTCTGGCAGGCTGTTGCGGATTCGTTTTTGGTGTGTCCACCCTGAGCGGAGTCGAAGGGTGGACTATCCAGGATGAGGGAACACTATGCTCCCCACTTCTTCCGCGTCTCCGCAGTAAACTCCTCAGACTTGCCGCGCTCTACACTAAGCGTCTGCCATTTGGGCCCGGCGAAATGCTTGGCCAGGAGCACGATTTGTCCGATATGGTAGGCATAATGGGCAAGCTGGCGCTGGATGGCCTCCATGACAGTATGGGGCTCACCACGGATCAGGATGCTCCCGCTCAGGTCGTCCTCGTGGAGGGAGCCGAGTATATCGAAGAGGAGGTGCCAGCCCGCCTCCCAGCGGTTGAGAAGGCTGCTCTTCGTATCGTTCTCGCCAACCAAAAATTCCGAGTCGCGATTCCGCTCGGACTTTTCGCCGTCTGAAGTAAGAAAATCGGTCCAGCGGGAATGCATGTTCCCCCCCATATGCTTCACGATGATGGCGATACTGTTGGATTCTTCGTCGAGCAGTGCGAAGAAATCATCATCGCTGACTTGAGCCAGCGCTTTATCCGCAAGGGCCTTTAGTTTGCGGAACTCTAGAACGGCATTGTCCAAATAGTGGGTCACCATAATTCCTTATCGCACCTTCACCGATTCCTTCTCATGTCCGGAGCGTTGGGATCAAGATAAGACCAATTCAATTTCACTTTAACATAGAACAAATCTTCTGCCACTTTGAACTCCTGCGGGTCTATGTCGCCGAGTTCACTCGACTGCCATGCCGTGGTCGGATAGATGAATTCGTAGCTGTCCTTTGAGGTGGTCACTTTGATGGGCATTTTGAAATCCTCGACGTCGGCCTTCCACCTGTACCTGGCCGTTACGCTCGTCCCTTTCTTTGTGACGAATATTTGCAGCTCTGGAATATTGGGGAATTTTAGATATTGATCGAATAGGTAAATATAATCTGTTCCGGTCTTCTCGTTCACGTATTTGACAATGTCCTCGGCCGTGATCGTCTGATATTTGAACTCATTAGCAATTCCATGGATGGTTTCAAACCACAACGAATCATTGTCGATTACATGGCGCAGTGTATTCAAAAACAGTTGGCCCTTGTTATACATATCTCCCGACCCCTCATTGTTAACCCCATAAACGCCGATGATCGGCCTGGTATTGCCAATGCCCGGTTTCTTGGCGTTGACATATTCTAGCGCCTCGTCGTAACCAAACAGACACTCCACGTATAAAGCCTCCGCGTACGCACCGAAGCTTTCGTGAATCCACATGTCCGCAATGTCCTTTGAAGTGACGCTGTTGCCCCACCATTCATGGGCGCTCTCATGGACGATGATGAAGTCGAATTTTGTGCCCACTTCTGACGAAGCTCTGCCGAGATATCCCTGCAAAAACTTATTTCCATAGGCGACGGCGCTCTGGTGTTCCATGCCCAGGTGAGGCGATTCCACCAGCTTATAGACATCATTGGAGAAAGGGTATTTGCCGAAGAATTTCTCAAAACAGGCCATCATCGGTTTCACCTGTTCAAACTGCTTTTTTGCCTTATCCAGATTGTACGGCATGACATAATAATCCAACGTCAATGCATCGCCGTCCATATCGACGTATTCTTCGCTGAAATGGGCATACTTGCCAATGTTCAATGTGACGTTGTAATTATTGATGGGATAGCTGACGAACCAATCGTAGCGGGTCCAGCCGTCCTGTAATTCAGTCTTCCCGCGGAGGTGGCCGTTGGAAATATTCATGAGACTATCGGGAACAGTGACGCTGATCATCATGCTGTCCGGCTCATCGGATTGATGCTCCTTGTTCGGCCACCACACAAAGGCGCCCGTGCCCTGGCAGGTGACTGCAACCCAGGGATTTCCTTCTTCATCCTCGCGCCAAACGAGACCGCCTTCCCACGGTGGCCTTTCCGCAACCTGCGGCTCCCCTGAATAGAAAACCGTGATTTCTCGCTCCATGTCTTTTTTCATTGTCCTGGGAAATTGGATGAAAACCGCGCCATACTCGCGCTCATAGGGCAACTCAAGATCTTCAAAAACAATCCTGTCGATTTGCATATTCTCAACCAAATCGATCTGCATCTTTTCGAACGGCTCGACCACGGTGAATCTTATCTTATTGGATCCGCTGACGGATTTTTTCCTGGGATCGACCCGGATGTCCAGATGATAGTATTTGACATCATAACAGGTGCGCAGGGGCGTAAGCATTCCTCTCAGCGTGTCTGCACGGGTAAAGACAAGTTCTCTTCGATCATGTAACAGTTGTCCGGACGATAATTGAGCGCTGACCAAAATCAAGACCAGTATTAAGAACGGTTTCTTCTTCACTTCCTGCTCCTTTCATGATTGGAGGACTCGATCCATGCTTTGATGGATGCTTGAATATATGAATAAGTCGGTTAAATCTGAAGCGGAATTTGTCGTATGTACGCAAAGGAAAAGA
>JAUXJX010000511.1 GCA_030624545.1 Bacteroidota bacterium
ATGACCACTCTGTGTCGCCCCGCCACAAATGCCGAAGAGATCTTTAACGTAAACACCGCACGGGTTGTCTTCGACCAAAACCACGATGCTTTATATTTCTCCCGCGCGCCAATTCCATATAACCGGGATACCGAGTCGAAAGAAGCGTGGTTGGACGACGGGCCATATTTTCAACACATTGGGATTTACGCATACCGGAAGGAGTTCTTATTGCGTCTTGCCGGAATGCCACAAGGCAGAATGGAGAAAATTGAAAAACTGGAGCAGCTACGCGCTCTTGAGGCCGGTTTTCGGATTCGCGTAGTCGAATCCGATTATTGCCCCATCTGTGTTGATGTACCGGCTGATATAGAAAAGGTAGAAAAACTTATAGCCCAAACGGAGACTATTCATGTCTGAATCTGCGGGTCATAGCAGTGCTTCTAACAAACGGCCCAAGCACATATTTGTGACGGGTGGCGTTGTGTCTTCACTCGGAAAGGGGATTGCCTGCGCCTCGTTGGGCAGGCTGCTCAAATCCCGCGGGCTGAATGTAACCATCCAAAAATTTGATCCTTACATTAACGTTGATCCGGGAACCATGAGCCCATTTCAGCATGGCGAGGTTTTCGTGACTGACGACGGGGCAGAGACCGATCTCGATCTCGGCCATTACGAGCGATTCATTGACGTCAACATGACGAGCAAGAACAATTCGACCACGGGCCAGATCTATTATGCCGTGATCTCCAAAGAAAGAAGGGGAGATTACCTGGGCAAGACCATCCAGGTGATTCCTCACATCACTGACGAAATTCAAGATCGAATTAGAGACGTGGCGGAGAAAAACGGTTATTACGATGTCGTTATCACGGAAATCGGGGGAACGGTAGGCGACATTGAGAGTCTGCCATTCCTGGAGGCCGTACGGCAATTCGCATTAAAGGCGGGACGCCAGAATGCGATTTTCATCCACCTTACCTTGATTCCTTATATCAAGGCATCCGGCGAGATCAAGACAAAGCCGACGCAGCACAGCGTGATGCGGCTGCGAGAAATCGGTATCCAACCGGACATTTTGCTGTGCCGCACCGAATCCCCTTTGACGCATGAGGCTAGAGAAAAGATTGGCTTGTTTTGTAATGTGACGGCGAATGCGGTCATCGAAGCCAAAGATGCCGAAACCATTTATGAAATTCCGCTCACGTTTCATAAGGAAAAACTGGACAATCTCGTTATAGAGAGTCTCAATCTAGAGTGCCATGATCCGGACCTGGATGCCTGGACTCAATTCGTAGAGACTGTGAAGAATCCTGCTGGTGAAGTGGAGATCGCGATCTGTGGGAAATATGTGGATCTCCCGGATTCCTACAAGAGCATTATTGAAGCCTGCACGCATGCCGGTGTGGAAAACGATGCCCGCGTCGATCTCACGCTGGTTGACGCTGAAGACATCGAAGAAAAGGGCGCACACGACCTTCTCCGCGGGGTATCCGGAATTCTGGTTTGTCCCGGCTTCGGGAACCGTGGCATTGAAGGGAAAATTGAGGCGGCGAAATATGCCCGGGAGAATGCAATTCCATATCTGGGTATCTGTCTCGGCATGCAGTGCGCGGTCATAGAATTTGCCAGAAACGTCTGCGGATTAGAAAAGGCGAATAGCAGTGAATTTGATTCCGGGTCCTCAAATCATGTGATAGATGTGATGCCGGACCAGAGGGATCTTGATAACATGGGCGGTACCATGCGCCTGGGCGCTTATCCTTGCGCGATTACACCGGGCAGCCTGGCACACAAGATTTATCAGCAGGAACAGGTTCGTGAGAGACACCGCCATCGCTATGAACTGAACAATCACTATCGTGCCATGCTGCAGGAACATGGGATGCAAATGATGGGGATCTATCCCGAAAAAGATCTTGTAGAAATGATTGAATTGCCCGGGCATCCCTGGTTTTTGGGTGTTCAGTTTCATCCGGAGTTGAGATCGCGCGTTACAAAATGCCATCCAATTTTCCGGGATTTTGTTCGCGCGGCTCTGGAATTCGACATGAGCAAACAGGAAGAGTACTTGAAAACGGAAGTCGAATTGGATAAATAGGTGTTTGGACAATCAGCCTTTATGATTCTTAAACCGCAAAGACGCCAAAAAAGCAAAGTATAATGATTAGAGCCTTATGATCAGTCGGGATTTTAGCGAAAACAGGGTGTTCTCTCTAAGAATTCTATCAAAGTTTATGTTTCTTGGCGATGAGATTTTGCAAATAGGCTAGAATAGTTCTAAAGAATGACAGCGAAAATCATAGAGGTCAAAGGCATCCCAATCGGCGGCGGCAACCCGATGGTATTGATCGCCGGCCCGTGTGTCATCGAGAGCCAGCAGCTTCTGCTGGACACCGCCGGGGCTGTGCAGTCCATCTGCGAAAGACTGGAAATGCCGTTCATTTTTAAGTCATCGTTTACAAAGGACAATCGCTCTTCGGTAGATTATTTCCAGGGACCAGGATTGGACGAAGGCCTGGAGATGCTCAAAAGAGTCAGGAGTGAATTTGGCATTCCCATTCTTTCGGACATCCACACTCCTGATCAAGCCCAGAAGGCGGGCGAGGTATTAGATGTTATTCAAATCCCGGCTTATCTCTCTATGCAGACCAGCCTGAGCGTGGCGGCCGGCAAAACCGGAAAAGTTATTAATGTCAAAAAAGGGCAGTTTTTGCATCCACAAGACATGGAAAAGGTTGTAAGAAAGATTGAGAGCACGGGAAACGAGAACGTTCTTTTATCGGAACGTGGCAGCA
>JAUXJX010000350.1 GCA_030624545.1 Bacteroidota bacterium
AGCACCAGCAGCCGCTGATCATAGATGATCTGGCAGCAGACGAGCGCTTCAATACTACGGAACAAGAGCGCCAGGAAATACGATCCGTTTTGTGCGTTCCTATCCGATTACGCTCGAAATTGATCGGAATTCTGATGGTAACAAACAAGAAAACGTTTGAACCATTCAATTCCGATGATCTGAGACTACTTTCAATTATTGCCGCACAGTCAGGACAGCTCATCCGCAATTCACAACTTCAGCAGGAGACATTGGAGAAGAAGAGGATGGAGCACGAACTTACGATGGCCCGCAATATTCAGCGGGGACTGCTCCCCAAGAAGATTCCTGAAGCGGCAAATCTGGATATAGCCAGTTATTTCAACGCGGCCGATGAAGTAAGCGGAGACTACTATGATTATTTTGACCTGGGCGACAGCCGAATCGGAATCGTCATGGCAGACGTTTCCGGCCATGGCGCTTCCTCTGCCCTGGTAATGACCATGGTCAAGGGCGTTTTGCAGGCGATTAAGCAGAATTTCATCTCTTCTGATCGCACGCTGCATGAAATGAATGTGATCCTGGGTGAGACTATCCCAAAAGATATGTTCGTAACCATGATGTTTCTGGTCTTTGATTTTGACAATATGGTATTGAAGTATTCAAATGCCGGACACAATCCTTTGATGTTTTATAACCAGCAGTCCAAATGTTGCGAGTTGCTGGAGTTGCGCGCACCGGCATTGAGTATATCGAATCTGGCGGTTTATGAAGAAAAAGAGATTCCTCTAAATGAAGGTGATCTGTTCGTGATCTACACGGATGGGGTGACCGAGACCTTCAACGAGGACAAAGAAATGTTTGAGGAAACCAGATTCCTTCAGGCCGTTAGAGAAGTCGCCTCTGAGCAGGCTGGCACTACAATCGAACATGTGAAAAAAAAGCTCCACGAATTCATGGGTGATGCCTCGCAGAGTGATGATGTGGCCATGATTGCCGTGAAGATCAAATGATCCCTGCCTGCCAGCGTGCAAATTCTGGCAGTTCCTACCTCACAATGAAAAAAAAATTCAAAAGAGAACTGAAATCCATAGAGCAGATTTTTGACTTCATAAGCGTCTTTTTGGAGAAATATAAGCTCGATGATTCAATTTCTTTCACACTTAATCTTGTCATAGAAGAGCTGTTTACCAACATGATCAAATACAACACTGAAAGCACAAGCGAAATATTGATCGAGCTTGACAAGAAAGAAGGCAATATGATAGTGATAATAACCGACTATGATGTTGAACCTTTTGACGTGACTCGAAAGAAGGAAGTCGATGTAAAGGCTCATCTGCAAGATCGCAGGGTCGGCGGCCTCGGCATTCATTTGGTGAAAAACATGGTTGACAAAATAGATTACGAATACAAGAATAGAGAGAGCAAGATTACCTTAACAAAAAGATTGGAGAGGTAAGATGTTCGATGTCCAAATTGCTGAAAGCGGCGACATACTCCTTTCCGGAAGATTTGATGCTTCGCAAGTTGAAAAAGCAAACGCTGTTTTCGATCAGATCAGTCAATCCTGTGTGGTTAATTTCACAGATTTGGAATATGTCTCAAGTGCAGGGCTGGGTGTGTTGCTTAAGACCCAGAAAAGATTAGCCGACGCCGGTGGCAGTCTAAAGCTGGTCAATATGAACAAGCACATAAAGGATGTTTTTGGCTACGCAGGATTCGATACCATTTTTGAAATAGAATGACGGAACGTTTGCCCATGTAGGGATAACTCGCCAATCAGATTCCATTTCAGATCATGAAAAGTGAATAAGAGCAATCTTTGCAATATTTTCTTCTGCCCCCCGGGAACCACCTTTCGGGTCCGCTATAGCTCTTAAATCAATAGAGAAGTCTTTTGTATTGCTTTTTGAAGAGATTATGGTTACTATGCTGATGAATTTCGGCACCTTGTCAGCACATCCACCAACTTTTTCAAAGTTCGATTGTAATTAGTATGATTGAGCAAGACGACGCGATCCTCATCAGGCAATGCCTGGAGGGGCAAAGCAAGTCTTTTGAAGTATTAATTGATCGATACCAAAAGGGCATTTACAACGCCGCTTTTCGGATGCTAAATAACGTTCAGGATGCCGAGGACATAACACAATCGGTATTTATCAAGGCTTATGAAAATCTGAATAGCTTCGATTTCAAGCACAAGTTTTTCAACTGGATTTATAGAATGGCGATCAACGAGTCACTAAACCTGATGAAACAGAAGAAGCGATTTGCAGGAATGGAAGCGGATTACGCCTCAACGGACGATTCACCTGAAGAGATGTTTGAAGCGGCTGAATTATCGGAGCGTATCGGTTCTTCTTTGATGTGTCTAAGCGCAGAGCATAGGATTTTGATCATTCTGAGGCACCTGCAAGACCTTTCATATAGAGAGGTCAGCTACATCCTGGAAATCCCCGAAAAGACAGTCAAATCTCGTCTTTTTACGGCGCGACAAATTTTTAAAGATGTTCTGATGAAGCGAGGAATTGTCAAAAATGCTTGATGAAAAACAGGTAGAGCTCATTCATCATGAGATGGATGGGATGAATTCAGAGGAGGAAAGCGCGCGCCTGGAAGAACTTCTGGCGAGAAATGCAGAGGCCAAGGCGCTCTTTGCCGATCTCTCAAGTCTCTCCGAGATGCTTGCCCACATAGAAGAAAGAGACCCATCACCCAATATCAAAAAGCACATTTTAAACGCCATTCAACCCCAATCCCATTCCCCAATCAGAAAAGATTCCTTTCTAAGATCCATTTTCAAGAAACTTCGGCCTCTTCCCGGACTTAGATATGGCTACACCTTTGCCGCCGGATTAGCGGCCGGTCTTGTTCTTTATGCACTCTTGGGGAATAATATTCAGCACGGTCGCCCAGCCGACATTTCCAGTCTGTATGGATCCATGTTCCTTGACGAGCTGGACGAGAGCCCGGAAGCCGTAGCTAGCTTCCAATTCGATCTTGATGAAATTGAGGGAAATGTTGTCGTGAAGAATAGCGAAGGACTTGTGCTGGTTGTGTTATCTCTTAATTCGTCTAACAAAGTCGAGGCGCTTCTTGAGTTCAAGGAAGATCAGTTGAGTTTTTGGGGCATCTCCAAGCTTGACGATGATACGAATGTTTCAATGGAATCAGATAAGGATTACATAAGATTAACCAGCGTGGCTGACAATAAATACTTCATTTTATTCGAACAGCAGTCTACTTCTCTGTCCGCCATGAATCTCAAGATCGTTCATTCCGACAATTTGTTGTATGAAAAATCATTCATGACAGCAAAGAAGAGCGAAGCTAACTGACTTATCATTCCGCGTTATTTGATGAAACCTGAATCAACTTCTGAATGCTTAAGCTGTAATTAGATTAAGAACTCAACTTCCGTAACTGATTATTTCACAAATTAACCAAATCACAGGAGGTCATCATGAGTCGTAAAACTTATTTCGCCATTGGTGCTGCAGTTTTGGCGCTGATTTTGGTGGGGTATTTTACCTATACGGGCTTTCCACCCGGTCAGAAGGGTGCGGAGGGCACGATAGGAGGAGTCAAGAAAGCAGAAAAATATAGGGCTGAGCAAATAAGTGACAAGGATGTTGTATTGCAAGATCCGGAATTGCAAAACGTATTGCAAAGCGACGAATTTCAGAA
>JAUXJX010000281.1 GCA_030624545.1 Bacteroidota bacterium
CAGGGCATACTTAAAGGTATTTCTTGAAGTGCTAAAGGGCACGCTGGGCAGCATCAATTTTTTCGTCGGTGCCCTGGGTGTTTTGCCCAAATCGGTCCTTTTCGCCAAAGAAATGATGGGAATGGGCATAACTCACGTTCACGCTCACTTTGCGACACATCCGGCCGTCGCGGCCCTAATTATCCATCGTCTGACCGGCATATCTTTTAGCTTTACGGCGCATGGCTCTGATTTGCACGTGGAACGAAGGATGCTGACCAAGAAGGTCGAGAGTGCCTCATTTGTGGTTGCGGTCTCTTCTTACAACAAAGAGCTAATAATTCGGGAATGTGGCGAGAAATTTCGGGACAAAATTCACGTTGTTCATTGCGGGATCGATCCCGAGGTGTTCAACCCCCGCGTGGAGTATGGGGAAAATAAGCCCTTTCAAATACTATGTGTTGCATCCTTTGAAGAAGTGAAGGGACACAGGCACCTCATCGAGGCCTGCAAAGTGGTGCGGAAAAGGGGAATCCGATTTATGTGCCACTTGGTTGGTGAAGGTCACCTCCGTCGAGAGATTGAACACCTGGTCAAGCAGGCCGGTTTACAGGATCAAGTACGATTTCACGGAGCGCTGACCCGGGACGAAGTTGCTAGCTTGCTTACAAGGGTCGATGTCAAAGTGTTGGCAAGCGTTCCAACGAAAAACGGAAAGCGTGAAGGAATTCCCGTTGCACTTATGGAGGCGATGGCCAGCGGCCTGCCCGTCGTTGCCAGCAGGCTGTCAGGCATTCCTGAACTCGTCAAGAATGATCAGTCAGGGATTTTGATCGAGCCAGGCGATTCTTTATCAATTGCAGACGCTCTGCAAAGACTGCAGTGTGATTTGCCCTTGAGGAGAAAATTGGGCTTCGCCGGACGAGAGCATGTTCTCAGAGAATTTAACTTACTACGTTGTGCGGGAAAACTTGCAGCACTCTTCAAGAATAGCAACGGAAAATGTCGGGAGTTATTCAAGCGCTCCAAGTCTTCAACCGTCGTTGAACAAGAATATTGAAGTAAAATTTCAGCATGCGCTCACAGATAAGTTTGCCAATAAACCTCTCGGTATTTGTCATTTTTCGCATAAGGAAAAGTCATGAATGAGTCTCGCCCAAAAGTCAGTGTCGGACTGCCCGTATATAATGGAGAGCCCTACCTGCGAGACGCCATAGATTCGATTCTGGCGCAGACATTTGGAGATTTCGAATTGATCATCTCGGACAACGCCTCTACTGATGGAACGCAAAAGATCTGCGAGGAATACGCCGCCAGAGATTCGCGAATCCGTTATTATCGGAATGAGCAAAATTTAGGCGGCGGCTGGAATTTTAGCCGTGTTTTCAAGCTGTCGGTCGGCAAATACTTTAGGTGGGCTGCTCACGATGACATGGTTGAACCCGATTATTTGTCGAAATGCATTCAGATCCTTGATTCTGATGAATCGATCATTTTGTGCTTTTCAAAGATCAAGATTGTTAAACAAAATGGCAAGGTGAAGAGGAACTACAGCTATAATTTATCAAAGACTAACTCAAGAAAAGCACATTTGCGCTTTGCTGACTTAATCCTCAAACGTCACGGCTGCTTTCATCTTTTTGGTCTGATACGCAGGGAATATTTAGAAAAAACCCCGCTTTTCGGCAACTACATATCAGCAGATCGAACCTTATTGGCGGACATCGGCCTTCTTGGCCGGTTTCATGAAATTCCCGAAGACCTGTTTATTATGAGAGGGCACGAGGGTAGATCGGTGAAAGCATATCCGTTCTATTTACGAACCGCATGGTGGGATCCTGCAAACATAGGAAAAAAAGTATTTCCAAATTGGAGAATTTTCCTGGAACACTTCAAGTCCATAAGGCGGGCACCACTGGGTTTAACTGAGCGCTTTTTTTGCTGTCTGTATATGGTCCGTTGGCTATTCACACACTGGAATATTGTCAAAATGGCTATGGATTTATTTGTGGCCGTAGTTCCCAGGGGATGGAAATTTCATTTGAAAACCAAGAATTGGTATTCGAAGAATAAGAGGAAATTGAAACGGTTGCGACAGTCAAGCGCACGTGCCAAACAAAGCAAATCAGGGAGTTTGACCGGTCATGAGCTGTCGCCCAGGATTCAGACGGACCGTGTTAATAAATGGCCTGAGATGCAAACTCTGAAATCTGTTAGAGGAGAATAGGATGAGTCACACAGAAACCAATCTTTTTGATACTGGTATAGCAAACCAAGTCGACCTGGCTACGACAGACAACCCAGACGAAACTACGTCGGGACTTGCATTCACATTTCCCACTGAAGAGCTATCACTTGACTGTCGCTTTTGCGGCACATCTTTGGAGCACATTTTTGTCGATTTGGGCTTGTCGCCGCTGTGTGAAAGCTATGTTGCAAAAGACCAGCTAAACGATATGGAGCCTTTCTATCCACTCAAGGCGTACGTCTGCGAGAGTTGCTTTCTTGTGCAGGTGCCGACCCACGTGAGCGGTGAGCATATTTTCAGCCACTACGCTTATTTTTCGTCTTATTCCGATTCCTGGCTGGAGCACTGCCGGAACTACACGGAAATGATGGCTAAGAGGCTCGGGCTAAACCATGGCAGCCAGGTCGTTGAAATCGCCAGCAACGACGGCTACCTGCTGCAGTACTTTGTCGCCAGGGGAATCCCCTCCCTGGGGATTGAACCGGCGGCAAACGTGGCAGAGGCGGCCGTCGGAAAGGGCGTGCCCACGTTGGTAAAGTTTTTCGGTGAAGAGACAGCGCGAGATTTGGTCACCGACGGTATTCGGGCTGACCTGTTGACAGGCAACAACGTGCTCGCGCACGTGCCCGATCTCAATGACTTCGTCAAGGGGCTGAAGCTGCTTCTGAACGAAGAAGGAGTCATTACTATAGAATTTCCCCATCTGATGCGTCTCATAGAGGGCAATCAGTTCGATACTATTTACCAGGAGCATTATTGTTATTTCTCATTCATAGCGGTACAGCAGGTTTTCGCCGCTCACGGCCTGACCATTTTCGACGTGGAGGAATTGCCGACCCACGGTGGTTCTTTACGAATATACGCGCATCACGCAGAAGAAAGGGCCAAGCCTGTCTTGTCCTCAGTTAGTGAATTGCGGGAACGTGAAATTGCCGCGGGTTACACCCGACTTGAAACCTACCGGAGTTTTGCTGAAAGGGTTTCTGAGACCAAGCGAAGGTTACTGGAATTTCTCATCGACGCGAAGCGGGAAGGCAAAAGCATTGCTGGTTATGGGGCGCCCGGGAAAGGCAACACGCTTCTCAACTATTGCGGCATCCGACAAGACTTTGTCGATTACACTGTTGACCGCAACCCAATGAAGCAGGGCACGTTTCTCCCAGGAACGCGGATACCGGTCTTCTCTCCTGAAAAAATCGCAGAGACGAAGCCTGACTATATCTTGATTCTACCCTGGAATTTGAAGGATGAAGTGATGCGGCAACTGGCATTTGTACGCGAGTGGGGTGCTAAATTTGTCGTGCCTATACCACAATTGACAGTTTATTCGTAAGAGCATGAATTGTATCGCGAAATTGCAAAATAGAAAAACCATGAATGAGAGGTCTGTATGAAAGTAGTACTATTTTGCGGAGGATTCGGGATGAGGCTGCGAGAATATTCCGAATCTGTCCCCAAGCCGATGGTCAAGATAGGTTACCGCCCGATCCTATGGCACATTATGAAGTATTATGCCCACTTTGGCCATAAGGATTTCATTTTATGCCTGGGCTGGAAGGCCGACGTCATCAAGCGTTACTTCCTGGACTATGACGAATGTTTGTCAAACGATTTCGTGCTTTCATCCGGCGGAAAACAGGTCGATCTCCTCAAGAGGGACATACAGGATTGGAATATCACTTTTGTTGATACAGGGACTTCGTCCAACATCGGCCAGCGTTTGAAGGCGGTCGAACAACATCTCCAGGGCGAGGAGGCATTCCTGGCGAATTATGCCGACGGCCTTACAGACTTGCACCTGCCAGATTTGACTGATTTCTTTCGCCAACGGCGTACAGTGGCGACTTTTCTCTCAGTGAAGCCGATGCACAGTTTTCATGCGGTAAAAGTTGATG
>JAUXJX010000145.1 GCA_030624545.1 Bacteroidota bacterium
AGTTATGCTTACGGACTGCATCGCATTTACGAGATGGTTATTAACAACGACCCCGCCTATGCCTACCTGTTGAAGTCGAATAAGCTTGTTGACCAAAAACTCACCATGGCCCACGTTTATGCACATGTCGATTTTTTCAAAAACAATCTTTGGTTCGCACACACAAATCGTCACATGATTGACAAGATGGCCAACCATGCTACGCGAATTCGTCGTCATAAAGAAAGAGTTGGTCCGGAAGTAGTTGAGGATTTTATTGATACCTGTCTTTCTCTTGAAAACCTGATTGACTACCATGCCCCCTTTATCAACAGGAAATCAAAAGTGGATGTAGATGATGATGAGATCCGCCCGTCTCCGGCTTTCAAAATGAAGAGCAAATACTATATGGATTCCTTCGTCAATCCCAAAGAATTTCTGGAACAGCAAAAATCCGAGCATGAGGATAAGGTCCGCAGTGGAGAGTCCTTTCCTGCCATGCCGGGAAAGGATGTTCTGCAATTTCTGATCGAATTCGCGCCACTGAAGAGATGGCAGCAGGATGTGCTATCCATTATTCGGGAAGAAGCATACTATTTCGCACCACAGGGTCAAACAAAAATTATGAACGAGGGATGGGCAACTTATTGGCACTCCCGTATGATGACGGAGAGGATTGTAACCGATGCCGAGCTCGTAGACTATGCGGATCACCATTCCGGGACTGTTTCACCATCTCCGGGAAGGTTAAATCCTTATAAGTTAGGCGTGGATTTGTTTCGACATATCAAGAACAGATGGGACAAAGGACAGTTTGGCAAAGAGTACGAAGAGTGTGATGATATTTATGCTCGAAAGAATTGGGACAAGAAACTCGGATTAGGCAATGAGAAGATCTACGAAGTTCGCGGACTTTACAATGATGTTACGTTTATCGATGCCTTCTTGACAGAGGATTTTGTCCGGGATGTGCAGTTTTTCACATATGAGTATAATGAGCACGATAAGATCTATAGAATTGACAGCAGGGAGTTCAAGAAGATCAAGAGCAAGCTATTATCAAGTTTGACGAATCTGGGCCAACCTGATATAACGGTAGAGGATGCCAACTATGGAAACCGTGGTGAGCTATACCTCGTTCATCGTGGTGAGGGCGCTGGGCTTCAGTTCGACTATGCCAAGGCTACCTTGCAGAATCTATACAAAATCTGGACACGGCCGGTCATGATTGAAAGCATCTTTGGTGAAAATCCGACGGTTCTGGTGTTTGATGGCAATGATTTCAAACAACAACTGCCTGAGTCTTCAATCAAAGAAGAGGAGGTCGTGACGACCGCCTAGAAAGAAGCCTATTCAGTCGAGATTATAGCTTTGCCTGACAAGTGGTCCATCCAGATTGATAAGATGATAGTCAATCGGAAGTTTGTTTTTATGGCAAGAAGAATTTTCAAGCGTTTGAGATGGCTGCCTTTTCTGGCAACTGCAATTTATGCCACCTTTCCGCTTTTCGCACAAGACAGTAATTTGCCCCATCCTATCGAGGATATTGAAAGGATGCTCTCGTATGATCCAGTCGAAATCACCTTTTTTCGAGATATTCGTTTTGAAGGAGACAAAGCAAAAACAGCAATCCTGAAGCGTGACGATGGATTCTTTGTTCGAGCCAAATTTAAAAGGGCTGCAGTTGGTGGCGAAGCGTTTAATAATCAACCACGATACGAGATTGCTGCCTATAAGCTTCAGACCTTATTTCTCAAACCGGAAAACTATGTTGTGCCCCCTACAGTCGGTCGCGGCTTTCCGCTGCACATGTATCAAGAATTAGATCGACATGCGCAGCCAACATTTAAGGAAAGCTCCGAAGTGTTTTGTGTTGTACAGTATTGGCTAAATGAGGTTACGACGCACGACATCTTCGACAAAGAGCGGTTCAATTCTGACACCTTGTATGCCAAATATCTCGGAAATTTGAACATTTTCACTTATCTTATTAAACATGATGACCCAAACATTGGCAACATTCTGATTTCAACAGATCCTTCTAACCCCAGGGTCTTTGCCGTAGATAATGGCGTTGCCTTCGGAGATTTTAAAAGGGATCCTGGCTCCATATGGAGGAGTATTAGACTGAAGCGGCTTCCAAAAGAAACGCTTGATCGCCTTCGACAAATTAAATATGAAGATCTAACAAGGATGCTGTCTGTTGTAGCTCAATATATAGTTGTAAATGGCCAATTAATGCGAATGGAGCCCACAAGTAATCTTGACCAGCGTAGAGGTGTTCGCAAATTAGCAGGCATAATTCAATTTGGCCTTACGAAGAGCGAGATTGATGGAATCCACCACAGGTTGAAGGCGCTTTTACATCAGGTGGATTCAGGAAAGATCGAAACGTTTTAGATGTCTCTTTGCTGTCGCCTTTTTGAATAGGTGTCAAGATAACCAGTGGAGTAACAGATTTGAATCCTGCTTCTACTGAGAATTTGGCATTGGTGTTGAGCGGCGGCGGAGCGCGCGCAGCCTACCAGGTGGGCTTTCTGCGCTCTCTTGCCGAATACTTCCCTGACATTCAAACGCCCGTCATTACCGGTCTCTCCGCCGGCGCGATCAATGCCGCCTTTCTTGCAAATCATCCGGGCTCCTTTCGAGAGGCCATCGAAGCTCTCGCAGGCATGTGGTGCTGCCTTACTCCCGATCAGATTTTCCGCGTAAATACCAGGTCGCTTTTGGGAAATATATTTAACTGGGCATATCATCTCTTGTCAGGAGGCTTTTCAAAATCTTCAAGAATGCGGGGCATTGTTAACACGGATCCGTTGCGCAAGTTTCTTAACGATACCCTCCACGCCCAAAATGGAAACCTCACTGAAATCGAACGGAAACTGACAAGGGGCGACCTGAAAGCCGTCGCAATTACTACGACCAGCTATATGACGGGGCAGAACATCACGTGGACGCAGGGCTGTGAGCTGCAAAACTGGCAGCGTCCCAACCAGGTCAGCATAAAAACAAGATTGACCGTGGATCACATCATGGCTTCCGCATCGATCCCAATATTTTTTCCGGCAGTAAAGATTGACAAGCACTGGCATGGCGATGGCGGCATCAGGCTCTATGCGCCCCTGTCTCCTGCAATTCATTTGGGAGCGGACCGAATCCTTGCCATTTCAACCCGATATGGTCGCTCAAGAGCGGAAGCTGACCAACCGGTCATTCTTGGCTATCCGCCTCCGGCTCAGATCGCCGGTGTCTTAATGAACGCAATTTTCCTGGATCTCCTGGATCAGGATGCAGATCGATTGGAGCGCACCAACCGGCTGTTGGAAAAATTGCCGGAGGACAAACGGGAGGGGAGACGGGTGATCAAATTGTTTATCCTGCGTCCATCACAAGATTTGGGCAGGCTGGCTGCGCAATTTGAACCTAAATTGCCGGTTCTGTTTCGCACATTAATGAGAGGACAGGGAACGCAGACAACCTCAAGCCCGGATTGGCTTAGCATGGTCATGTTTCAGACCGATTACCTCAGCTATTTGGTGGAGTTGGGGGCAAGGGATGCCGAGGCAAAGCGTGCCGAAATCGAAGAGTTCTTCGAGTAAAGATGATAATGTTCAGGATTTGCAACTTGATAAATCATACGTTTTTTGTCCGTGCTACTAAAGCTGTTATATTCAGCCCTCATTCCAACCTTGAGGAAATCAAACATGAAAGTTAGGACGGGAAAAAAACCTGAAGTCGGGGGCGAATTATCAGTGTTTAATGAACACAAGCAGGATGAGGTACAAAGCGATCGTTGTCAATTACTGCCTGAGTTTCGAGTGTTAGCTTCTATTGTAATGAACCATCCTTACTTTATTGGTGTGGGGACGCTGGATGGTAAAGCCCTATTTGTCAACCCATCCGGGCTCAAAATGATGGGTCTACCCACCGAACACGACGTGACTGAGATGAGCGCACTTGATTTTTATCCGAAGGAGGATGCAGAAAAACTAGTTAACGAGGGTATACCTATCGCTTTAAGAAGGGGCTCGTGGACAGCCGAATCTAACCTTCTTAAGGCTGATAAAACGACTGTTCCGGTGGAACAGACGATTGGAATCAATTACGACTCCGATGGAAAGCCTGATGGCTTCAATATCACCATGCGAGACATCACCAAGCTTAGGCAGACCAACAAGAAACTGGAGGCACAACTAGTGCGGGTGAAGGCACTTTCCGAAAAGACCTTGCAGCAGGAGCTTAAGCGCGCAGTACTCGAAGAGGAAAACGCCCGCAAGACTCGCGAATTGGAAGAAGCCCGCAAATTACAGCTGTCCTTACTACCCAAGGAAGTGCCAAAGCATGCCGATCTCGATATTGCTGTCTACATGAAAACGGCAAGCGAAGTTGGCGGCGATTACTATGATTTCGATCAGGCCGATGACGGGACTTTGACTGTTGCGATCGGAGATGCTACCGGCCACGGTCTTCCGGCAGGTACTCTGGTAGCCGCAACCAAAAGCCTGTTCAAGGCACTGGCACGCGACCCTGAGCCTGAGGAGATTTTACGAAAGATGTCGAAAATACTTTACTCGATGGGCTTCAGCCGAATGTATATGGCGATGACAATGGCGAAATTTAAAGGAGATCAGCTGCGAGTAGCAGCAGCGGGTATGCCCTATGCCATTATCTATGATTCCGAAACGGGTTCTGTCGAGGAAGTTATACTCAAGGGTATGCCATTGGGAGGTTTTCCCGATTTCTCATACGAGTCGAAAGAATTTAGTCTGCGCAGAGGCGACACGGCCCTCTTCATGAGTGACGGCTTTCCTGAGATGTTTAATGAGCAGGACGAGATGCTTGGCGAGGAACGGGTGAAAACGCTTTTTGAAGATGTAGCACGCGAATCGCCCGAGGAAATAATCGCTCATCTGGTAAAAGCTGGCAAAACATGGGCGGACGGAAGAACACAGCATGATGACGTGACATTTGTGGTGATGAAGATAAAATAAAGTATTGCGCAAGAATCGCTGCTAACCTGGATAATTCATAAACCACAGAGAACACAGAGATTAAGTTATTGTATTTATAGTAGTTAATGGAAGCTTCCTTCAATTCAAATCAAAAACTCAGTTTTCACTTTGAGAAATGTCATTTTGTTAATAACACTCTGATTTTCAAGGATTAATATTTTTTGTTTTTTCTCTGTGAACTCTGTGGTGAATAATTCACGCTAAACGTCAGAAGAAAATCTGAGTTATAATTAGTTTTCTAAGATGGTTTTGCCTTTAGGATCATTTTGCTTATGAAAGAGAAAGAACGTCTTTTGGAGACTAAGTCAAAAGGAATACCCTGGAAAAAGTGGGGACCATATCTAACCGAACGTCAGTGGGGAACAGTTCGAGAAGACTATAGCCCACATGGCACCGCCTGGGAATATGTCTCACATGATGCTGCCCGAAGCAAGGCCTACCGTTGGGGCGAGGAGGGTATTGCCGGGATCAGCGATGATCGTCAGATACTCTCCTTTGCGCTGGCGTTGTGGAATGGTCGCGATCCCATACTGAAAGAGAGACTTTTCGGATTGACCGGCAATGAAGGCAATCATGGCGAAGATGGGAAGGAGTGCTACTTCTATCTGGATTGCACGCCGACCCACTCCTACATGAAAATGCTATACAAATACCCTCAAGCCGAATCTCCTTACGTCCAATTGGTTGCGGAAAATCAGCGGCGGGGCAAAGCTGAACCAGAATTCGAATTGATCAACACAGGTATATTTGATGAGGATCGGTACTTTGATGTATTTACCGAGTACGCGAAGTCTGAGCCCGAAGATATTATGTTGCGCGTCACAGCATGTAATCGTGGTCCCGAGACAGCTACACTTCATCTGTTGCCCCAGATCTGGTTTCGTAATACCTGGTCATGGGGACTCGATAACCATAAACCGCAAATGTCGGTGTACAACAGAAACGTGATTGAAATCCACCAGGCGGCTCTTG
>JAUXJX010000559.1 GCA_030624545.1 Bacteroidota bacterium
CGGCGTGCCGTTAATCGCATCCAGCCCGAGTACCCGCAGCACATTCCCTTCAATGGCGAGCAATTCTACTTCGGTCACGCCAATCGGATTGGGGCGCCGTGAACTGCGTATGGCAAATACCCCGCGCCTGGCACGGCTTTCGTCACCTCTAGGATGCTGCAGCAAATCGTAGCCGATTGAGCGATGAAAGTAGAAGATCACCATGATCGATTTTCCCGGCTCCAACCCCCACAGACCCTCCACATACTCCGGGTTGAGGACGATACGGGATTCCGCGGAGCGGCACTGCTCGCGCGACGAGATCTCCGCCAATTCGTTCTCCACGTAGCCAATGGCCTCGAATGTGAGTGTGGTTTCCAACTCAGTCTCCCATAAAATTTGACAGGATAACAGGCGCTGCAAATTCGTTTTTAGTGCGTTCCACCCTTCGACTCCGCTCAGGGTGGACAATCGCAAATGTCTATTTATCTGATGTACAACTAATCGATCTTAAGATAATCATATAGTGCTTTCAATCATTAGTTCTAAGATAAAGAATGACATCCATCCTGAGCCCTTCACTCCATTCAGGATAGACTCCGTCGAAGGGTGGATGCTATCAAATTCTTTGTACAACAGCCTGTGCTGTGCACGCAGGCTGTAAATCCCGTCTAAGATTCTGAAGCGCACTGATCCAACTTAACTAAGACTGTCAAATTATCATATTGCAAAAAAGGAATATTGATAAGTCATATCTTGGTAATGGCTATGCTATCTCGGAACGCTCCTCCAGGATCGTGATCTCCCTGTTCCACAATTCATCCATGAACTTGTGATAAACAAAACCCTCAATGCAGTCCTCGGGGGGATGAATCCCTTTTCGCTTTATTTCTCCCTCCCCCATCAGAATCGCCGCAATTGAGGCGGGAAATCCGGTTACCCTGGCCATGGCGGAGATGTCTTCCTTCAGGTCGGCGCTTTCCCACATATAATGATCGATTTTAGTCCGCTTACCATCTTTATCCCAATCAGCGTATTCCACATCACGCATACATCAGTGTCGCCCTCTGCCGGTTTTAGTTTAGGCTCCATCAATGTGGCCAGGAATTCTCTTGGCACGATTGTACTGCCATCATGTTCAATTGGATCCAGATCCAGCAGCCCGCATTCCTTTAGCGCCTTTATGCCCTGCCAATGTCCCGGCCAGCGGATGGTCTTCTCCGAAAACTCTCTTAGATCCGGCCTTGTATAAATGAAGCTTGGCATACCGGGGGTAATGGCGCACTCGAGTTCCTCATCCTTGCCGAATTTCGAGAACCGGAAACGCTCGTAATCGCTGCCGGCATTGACCTCCACGACATCGCCGTTCTTTATCACCTTCACGGTTCCCACATACTCACGCAGGACGTTGCCGAATGCCCAGGTGATCATGTAGTTCAGGGGATACCGTTGGGCGGCTTCTTTGCAGGGGATACCGCCGACCCTGACGACGGCCGATTCCGCCTCATCCATTTTCCGCATCCCTTCGGCGACAAGAATATTGCTGATTCCCGGCGCAAAGCCGATGCCATCCACTACGGTTATCCCACTCTCGACCGCCCGCCAAAACAGGCTCTCACCATACTCCTCCGGGGACAATCTGTCGGGAATTGATAGATTCTCAACTTCATCCGGGGACGGCCGACAGTGATACTCTCCCAGCACATCGACCATATTTAAACCGGCTTCGATTGCCGCCTCAACGACCCTGTAGCTTGACCTTCTATCCGGCAGGGAAATCACGCCGACATCGTACTGCTTCATGAGCTTCAGGACTCCTTCCTTCCGGATTATGTCGAGAGGATGGAGGACTATTTTTTTGTTGCTGATCCAATCCCTGGTCTGCTTAAGCGCCCCCTGGCGATTGTCTACCAGCCCGATGGCATCGACGCCATCGGCTCTGGCCAGATCCCAGGCGATAACGGAGCCTATTTTTCCGCCTCCGCCGAATATTAGTACTTTCATCGGATTGTCCTATAATCTTTGGTCCTAAAGTCCTCTCCCATGACGGGCTGTTGCAGAACGTTATTGAAATTTCCCATGCCTGTCATTCCCGCATGTATTAGGCGGGAATCTATTGTCCTTTATTTCCTGGATTCCCGACAAAGGCATTCGGGAATGACATTCTGCAACACCCTGTCGAGAGGAGATTTAGGGGTGTGTTCATAAAGTTGAATACCCTGAAGACGGTTCTGCTCCTGCTATCTGCTTTGTCGGCCCAAAAAGATCCCGGCTAGCCGGGATGACATAAGGGTGAGTGGATTCCATTTCATTCCCCAAACAACGGAAACACCTCATCGAACATCTTCAGCCTCAACTCTCTAGCCAAAGCCCTAGTATCCGGGTGTGGCTCACCGTCGTCGGAAATTCCTAAAGTATTGAAGGCCGCGATACAGCCGCCGCGGTCAACGAGAAGGAAAATCAGCCCGCTCGAATCCTTTTGATCTTTGTTCCCGCCGATTTCAATCTGCGTCTGCCACATTGCCTCCAGGGCCGATCGCTTGAGCACACCGTCATGTATTTCTTGCCTGACTGGGTCTCCC
>JAUXJX010000003.1 GCA_030624545.1 Bacteroidota bacterium
CAAGCAGGCCATAAATTTCCATATCCTTGAACTCGCCCCATTTGGCAATATGCTGCCGAAGACATCCTTCGTACCTCATACCTAGCTTTTGCAATATCCGCGCGGATGAAGGATTGCGGCTGAAACAATGAGCGTAAATACGGCGCAGCCCCAGGACTTTAAAGCCATGCGGCACGACAGCGTGGGCTGCTTCCGTAGCGTAGCCCCGGTTCCAGTAGGATTTGCCAATCCAATAGCCCAGCTCCGCATTGGCGTGCTGCGGATGAATACGCAGCCCCATCGCTCCAATGAGTGTATCGTCTGGCCGAGCCACGATAGCGAACAAGACGGATTCACCTTTCTCATAGCTTTCCTGATGGGTTGCAATCCACTGTTCCGCCATGCCATCTTCGTACGGATGGGGAATTTGCAGCGTCGTGGACGCAATGTCGCGGTCTCCGGCAAGCCGCTGCACTGCGGGGGCATCATTCAAAGTGAATGGACGAAGATGAAGCCGTTCCGTTGTCAGGCTGGGGCGTTGTTTCACGTGGTTCAATTCTTTACCGGAATCCACATCAAGCTCTAAAATAGCCCCTTTTCCTTTCAAATCAGGTTCAATCAATACGCGAGGATCATCGCACTTCGATCCTCCTCCGGCATTTGGCCGGTAGTAATTGCAGGCACCGACGCGGTATCCGTTACAAAGTTCTTATCAATTCGTCGCTCGAAGCGACTCCGCCTATGACGCTGCTGCTACTCGCTGTCGGTATTCTCTCAGTTGTTCGATCATATGGCCACCAACTCTTTGATCTCTTCCTCTTACTCCCAATACATCTTCCATGTAGGCCCTGAGTAATTCCGCCACGCTCCAGGCCTGGGCGACGGCTCCGCGAGGTGCATGCGGTGGTTCCGCATCGAAGATTTCTGAAACGTTTCCGATACAGGCTTCGCGCAACTGGGGCAGGATGTTGTTGACCACTTGTACTGCTTTTTCTCTGCCCGCTGCAATCCCCAAGAATCTCACCAGTGCCGTGACATAAGGCCCTAATAGCCAGCTCCAGACCGTACCCTGGTGATAGGCGCTATCGCGCGAAAATTGATCGCCGCCATAATTGGCGCGATAGTTTGGATCGTCCGGGGAGAGACTTCGCAAGCCGAAAGGTGTGTAGAGTTTTTCTTCGATTATGCTTAGAACTTGTTTGGCCCTCTCTCCTTCTAATAATGGAAACGGCAGATGAAGCGCAAATATTTGATTGGGCCTTAGCCCAGGATCCCGATATTCCCCATCCACGTAATCGTAGAGATAACCCAGTTCATCTGACCAGAACAATTCCAAGAATGTTGAACGTACTTTATTTGCGCGTATTCGGAATTGCCTTGATTTTGCCGAATCGCCGAATCGCTCCAAGAGCTCTGCGTAAATCATCAACGCATTGTACCAGAGGGCATTGATTTCAACGGCGTAGCCCTGTCGGGGCGTCACCACCCAGTCACCTATTTTCGCGTCCATCCAGGTGAGTTGAACGCCCGGTTCTCCCGCATAAAGCAAGCCGTTGTCATTTACATGTATGTTGTAACGCGTGCCGCGGTCATGCCAGTCGATGATTTCCTGCAAAACCGGCAGGAGCTCTCTGCGCACCCAATTATGGTCTTCCGTGTATTGCAGGTATTTGTAGACGGCTACGAAAAACCATAGTGTTGCATCAACAGTATTGTACTCGGCTTCTTCGCCCGCATCCGGAAAGCGGTTGGGCAGCATACCCTGGTTGACACTCCGGGCAAAGGCGCTCAGGATTCTTTTCGCATCCTGGAATCTGCCGGTTACCAGGGTCATTCCCGGCAGTGCGATCATTGTGTCGCGACCCCAGTCTGCAAACCAGTGATAGCCGGCAATCATGGTGTGTAAGTCGTCCCCACGTTGAACGACGAATTGATCCGCAGCCAGGGTTAGGGTCTTGCTGAAATAGTCTTTCACCGGGATTTTTTCCAGCAGTCTTTGTCGTCGACGTTTTTCCTTGCGAAACAACTCAAAGGCATCCCTTCCCGCGGGATTCTCGGTAGAGACAATAACTCCGATCCTAGCGGGTGAATCGACCGTTAGTTTGAATCTCCCGTGGGTGAACAGGTCCTCCTGAAAATCCAGGCCTCGATATTTCTCAATCGGATATTGGAAATCGAAATGCCAGTCCGGGCTGGCTTCGAAATCAGCGCCCGGAATTGCCATATACAGCTCCGGCACGCCCTCATAAGGCTGCACTTGAAAAATGCCGTCTTGAAAACTTCCTTCTTGCTGAACCGCATCATTTGCCTTCATCAAGCCATGATAATCGCGTGCAGCAATAAACGGCTGGAGCTCCAATTTGAAGGTGGAATTCACTCCGTAAAATTCATACAGAATTAGTGTGGTGTTTTCGCCGTGAAGCGCCGCAATTGTCTTACGAATTCCTATGCCACCGACCGTGTATTCAAAGGATGGGAAAAAGCTCTTCTCAAAGGATTGCAGATATTGATAACCCCTGGGATGAACGATGTCCGAAAACTGATTGCTGCCCAGCTCGTGCCGCTCTTCGTCAATCTCAATGGTTTCATCTAATTTTGAGAGTAATACCATGCGGCCCACAGGCGGTTTGGTCGCCGCCACCAGCAATCCATGATAACGGCGGGTATTCGCCCCGATCACCGTGGAACCGGCCCAGCCTCCCAAGCCGTTTGTTTCCAGCCATTCGTGGCGAATGGCTTTGTCAAGATCCTGGGTTACATCCTTGCCGAATTTTATTTTCATGATTTTCTCCTTCTCCGATCATACCTGAACAAATACCTTGATTGCGTCCCTGGCCGCTGGTAGCACTTAGGGCTGGATCACAAGACATTGTGCTCCCGGGCATACGTAATACTAAATATAGTGTTTTTAAATCGAAATAGCCAGAATGAGATTCGTGTGCATACGATCTGCACCAAATAAACCGGGTGAACTTTGTCACCGGTGAGTCTATGCCAAGTGGAGGTTAAGACCGGAAAAATGCTGTGGGCATGGAACCCGCGCAGCTGAGCCCGGGCATCTCCGGCTACGAACCGGCAGGTCTCATTTTTCGGTCCCGGGGTAAAGAGGTTTCCCTAGGGCTCGGTACCTACCTCAGCAGCAGCCACCACCGTCGTAAGAGTAGGTAGATTCCGTGATGTAAAGGTCATCGCGTCCCAGACCCGCCAGAGCCCCGGCGGTTTTGTCACACACGGCTACCGGCTGATTTCTAACCAGGATGTGTCCTTTGCCGTCGTCGAGGTATTCGTCGTTTCCATAATAAATGGCCGCTTTTCCTGTAAAGACGCAGGGGCCGTCTTCCGGCAACGGATCTTTGATGGCGCAGATTTCGACGCTCTCAACGTAGATCAATTCATCCGTTTTGTAGTGGGCCGGGTCCAATATGCGGTAGGGACGTTTTGCCCTGACCTCCACCGTGCCGAATCCGATATCCGTCAGAAGCTTGACATAATCTCTCAAGGGCAGCGCACCGGTGAGGCACAAGGCGCGGAGTCTTTCATCTTTCTTAAGATTTTCCGGGATGGGCGATTCCGAAACGGGATCGGAGAGCACGAGCCGGCCGTGCGGCTTGAGGACACGATACATTTCACTCAATGCGATCTCCAAATCACCATCGTGAAAAATGTTGAACAGGCAGTTCTGGGCGGCAACATCGATTGACTCATCTTCTACGGGAAGGGAGAGGGCGTCGCCTCTGCGGATATCGATATGGTCTAATTCGAACCACGGATTCAACCTCTCCGCTTCGCGTAAATTCTCCCTGCAGGCGTCCATCATTTCGTCCACGACGTCCAGGCCTGTAACCGCGCCTCTCCTACGGCTGAAATAGGCAAACTGCAGCAGCTCCATGCCGCCGCCAATGCCAACATATAGGATTGAAGGGCTGCCTGCCAAATCCCTGGGATGTATGGTCGTGCCACAGCCGTAGTTCATTTCGATCATCTTCTCAGGGATTCTCAATTCTGGCAATTGCCATATTGGTGAAGTCGTACAGCATAGACCCTTCTCAGGATTCAGCGCTGCTTCTTTGTAGACATTTCTCGTTGTGGTTAAATAGGTATCCATTTTTTCTCCTGTTGTCCTTGCCTGGGATGCATCCATGTGAGGGACGGTATCCTTAATATTTCCATAGAGTAAGAGATTCGCCACAGAGCCACGGAGTGCACCGAGCTTCGGCTCGCCTCTGTAATCCCTGCCTGCCGCCTGCCTGCGGAGACAGGATAGGCAGGTCAGTGTCTCTGTGGCAACATAATGTTTGACCCTGTCTGCAAAAATCTTCAATATCAAATGCTGATGATCGCATAAGCCAATGCGCTGATTCCCGCGGCGATGGGCAGCGTAAGAATCCATGAAAGTCCAATCGACGAAATCTTGTCTTTGTTTGCGGTCCCGTTGGCAAGGCCAATTCCCGTGATCGACCCAACTGACACATGGGTCGTCGAAACGGGGAATGCCAAAACGCTGGAGAAGATGACCAAAAAGCTCGTCACCAAAAGCGCTGTTAGGCCCTGGCCATCGTTAAAACTGCTGATCTTTTTGCTCATCGTCACGGCTACTTTCCTGGCGTTCAGAAGCCCGCCGGCCGCCATGGCCATGGCCACTATCCATATCGCCCAATGAATCTCGAGTACCTGCAGGCCAATTAATAATGCCACGATTTTTGGCGTATCGTTAAGCCCTCTTGCAAATCCCACCGCTCCGGCACTCAGGAAGTGGGCGACATCCACAAGCTTCTGCAACCCGATTCCCAGGATTGCGCCGGAATATCCTGTTCCGGTTCCATGGCCGGTCTGGATTCCTATTCTGAATTTTGGATTCGCCTCTAAGGCTATGGCGGTCGAGTGAGCCCTGTTTGGAATTGCCAACGCTTCCTCTTCGACTATCACAAATTATTTGCTGGTAATCCCAAATTTCAGTCGAAGGAAATGAAGTATTGAGTATAGCATTGAAGCAAGCGCCAGGGCAATGAATGGGCTCAATAACAGCGGGAGAAAAAATACACCGCCCAATCTAAAGAAGTTCACATCAGCACCCGAGGCCATCAGGCCGCTGCCAACCAGTGCTCCTGTTATGGAGTGCGTTGTAGAAATTGGAAATCCCGTGAAAGTAGCAAGTAAGACCGTGGCTGCGGCTCCAATCGCGACGGCCAAAACGAATTCAGGCGATGTCACGATACTATCGGGAACCAGCCCCTTGCCGGTAAAATTCTTCAGCAGCGCCTTGGCCAGAAAGATCGAACAAATGGCGCCGGCCAGTGTTGTGATAGTTGCCCAGGTAATGGCGGTCCGGTAATTCGTCGTGTTGCTGCCGAAAAGCGTCGCAACGCCTTTGAAATTGTCGTTAGAGCCATTGGCGTAAGCCAGAAAAACTACCCCGATTATGATGGCTGCGTAAAGCAAAGTGATTTCCTTTTACATGTACTAATAATGCTGCCACAGAGCCACGGAGTGCACGGAGAGTGACGATCTCTGTGATCTCTGTGTCTCCCTTGGCATCTCTTCAATCAAACAATCCTCTCCGGGTCGCTCGTGTCAGGCAGTTGCCCTTTATATCGAAATATCTTCTGCAATAACCAAACGAAAGCCCTGGACTGTTTCCTCACATACCACTGGTCCGCGGCCCGGCGGTTGCCCAACACATAGGTGGGGTATGGATGAATCGTATCTGCCATCTGCCGGAGGGTGACGCCGTTACGCATGGCAAGGGCGTATTCACCGATCATTTCGCCCGCGTTCGAGCCCAGGATATTGGCACCATAGATTTTGCCGTTCAGTCTTTTGGCGTAGACCTTTATCCAGCCGATCTTTTCATTCTCCGTAATCGCACGATCAATCTTGGTGAACGGAAATCTATAGACATCGTATGATACGCCTTTCTGCTTCAACTCTTCCTCGGAAGCGCCAACATGAGCCATTTCGGGCTCGGTATACGTGCACCAGGTGATATGCTTCGAATCAAGCGACATGGGGAAATGCAGCAAAGCATTACTGATAGCGACCTTGGCCATGTGCTCCGCAAAATGGGTGAACTGGAACCGACCCGCCACGTCGCCACAGGCATAGATGTTTTTGGCTGAGGTGCGGCAGCGATCATTCACTACGATTCCTCTCCGATCATAATCGACCCCGGCCGCCTCTAGATTTAGATTGGCCGTATTAGCTTTCCGGCCCGCCGCAATCAGAAGTGCATCCCCTTCCACTGTTATGGCTTCCGAGGAGCCATTCTCCAAAGCCACCCTGATTGTGCTGTTATTCTCCTCAAATTTTTTGACAGAAGAATTCAGGATAAATTCGACGCCTTCCTCGGAAAGTCTTTCCTTTATAATACCGGCCAGTTCCCGGTCGTCCCGTACGAGGATGCCGTCCGCCATATCAATCACCGTCACCTCGGCTCCGAATCTCCTGAAGGCCTGGCTCATTTCGACACCTATCGGTCCAGCGCCCACGACAATCATTTTTTGCGGCAGCCGATCTACAGAGAAGATGGTTTCGTTGGTCAGGTACTCGACATCCGGCAAGCCCTCGATGGGCGGAACCACGGCAGAGCTGCCGGTGGCAATGATGAAGTATCGCGATGATAAGCGGGAAGTCTCGCCGTCATTGGACGTAAATTCGATGGTGTGATTGTCGAGAAAGCCGGCGCTGCCGCTGAGAACATCAATTCCCATCTTCTCGTAAATGGCCGGATCGTCGGCGCCCCGGTAAACTTCTTCCTGAGTTTTATGAATGTGGCCAATCACTTTGGAAAAATCGAATTTTGCTTCGCTCGATTCCAGCCCGTAGCGATCGGCCGTCTTGAAATGGTGAGCAATTTTGGCGGCTTTCAACAGGGTCTTGCTTGGAACGCAGCCGTACCAGGTGCAGTCGCCGCCGAGCTTTTTTGCCTCAATCAAGGCTGTCTTGGCGCCGAAGGAAGCCGAAATTCCGGATGCCGTCAGTCCGGCGGCCCCACCGCCAATCACGATCATGTCATAATCACGCTTCATTTACCCCTTCTTGCACCCGCGCCTTGACTTTCTTGGCCGTCGAGATTGCGCCGAAGACGATCATTGCCACGACGAATCCGTAAACCCACAGGGGCACGTTGTTTCCGACGAAAATGAGATAGAGGTAGGCCGATACAAAGGAGAACCCGGCCACCAACGTCGGCACTACGATGGATTTCTTCCGGCGAGAATTACGTGCCAACCAGGCGATGGACGCCGAAAAAAAGGGTATGGCACCCACGTAAAGCGCCCCGAAAATGACAGGGTTGACGCCGTATTGTTGTCCCAGCCCGAGAAACCATTCTTTGATTGACGCCAAGTCCATGTGTTAGCATCCTTATTATTCAACACCGAACAACACTGAAATCACCGAAGCAACTTTGCGATTAGAAGTAGTCCCTTTCAGTGGATTCGGTGTTCTTCGGTGTTTAATTGTCTTTCTAGTTTGGGGAGCATCCATTATGCCGTTGCCCCTCCACAACTGCTGCCTGCTCCGGCCGTGCAGCCGAAGCAATGGGCGGCAAACCGAATATTTCGCTGCACCAATTCATTGTAATCGAAATTAAACACCGTGTTCAGCTTTCCATTATATATCTGCATATCCAGCATCTGGTTAAAATCGCAGTCAAATATGCGTCCATCCCAACCAACGCTTATGAGCGAGCGGCACATGATGCCTTCCGCCGCTCCCGGGTTGAACGCTCCGGCCAGCCTGGTCATGTAATCCTCATAGCCGCCCAACTGTTTCAATTGTGTTTTGAAGCGGTGGATCGGCATATTCGTAATTGTAAACAGATTATTGAAAACAATTTCATATTTGTCCCAGAGTTCCCGCTTGAAATCCGCCTCCAGACCGGCCTGATCGCCGGGGAGAAATGCGCCAACGGGATTGTAGACGAGATTGAGAAGTAGCCCGGTATCTTCCTTGCCGTAGCCCTTTTCATTGAGCAAGCGCAGGCTGTCGATGCTTTTTTCGAAAACGCCCTTGCCGCGCTGTTTGTCGGTGAAATATTCCTGGTAGTAGGGCAGGGAAGAGATGACTTCAAGCCCGTGCTCCGCAAAAAAATCCGGCAAATACATCTTCTGCTCGCCGGTTCGAGGATTGCCATCCCAGGTAACCGTGAGATTGTGGCGCACCATCACGTGCTTGCCCATCTTGCGGGCCTCGATGACCATGTAATCGAAATAGGGACTCAATTCGGGCGCACCGCCGGTGATGTCCAGGTTCTTGATCGAATCATGCTCATGCAGAATCTCCAGGCAGCGTTCGACCGTGGCGAGGTCCATTTGCTCGGTGCGTTTTGGCCCGGCGTCCACATGGCAGTGCAGGCACGCCTGGTTGCACAGTTTGGTGATATTCACTTGCAGTGTTTCGATAGAAACCGGTTCAAGCGACAGCCCTTGTTCTTTAACAGTCGCCTCGAAATTGAAGTTACTGCTCTCGTATCCCTCAAGTTCCGGCGCGAGAATCACGGTTTGACTCATAAAAATTCTCCCAAGTCTCAGAATTCCTTCACAGATTTCTATAACAGAAAGCCGCAGATTTTATTCCGGCCGAATACTCATCGTTGTTATAGTGCGCCTTGACGTTTCATGGCGTTGTGCATTTGCACACCGTGAACGAGTGTGATGCCGGCCTCCATTGCAGAGGCTACGTGGATTGCCTCCGTCATCTGGTCAGGATTACAGCCGGTCTCGAGGCAGGATGTGGTGAAGGCATCGATGCAGTAGGGACACTGTTTGAGATGGGCAACGGCAAGTGCGATGAGCGCCTTTTCCCGCTTGGTTAACGCACCCTCCTGACCCGTCGCAGTGTTGTAGTAATCGAAGAACTTGTTCATCAGCTCACCGCTGAACCTGCCCACTTCACCGAAGCGTTTCAGGTCGTCCGATTCATAATAATGCATTAATCTGCCTCCTCAGGGTGGTTATCAATTCGTGCCGATCTGAATTTCGTTCAGATCCCAATCGTATTTTGTATGCTTCACTTTCCATTGTTTTGGATTGGATCGAATAGCGCCGGCAATGTCATCCGGCAAAAATTGGGCGATGTAAATCAAGATCTCTGCATCATTCTTGCCGAAATCTCCGGAAAACCAGTCGAAGATCTTGGAGATGCGCGCGATCCTTTCAGAGAGGTCGAAGTTGTTTTTGCTTGTGTCCCGCAGAAACTTCCTTCCCTGGTCGTCCAATTGCTCGTCTAGTTTGGCGGCCTCAAAGGCCTCATTGCGCAGCGGCGGGCAGCCGATGGAAGCGCACACCAGGCCAAAATGCGCGCGCGGATCCTTGAAAACTGGTCGGATAATTTCGTGTTCGATTTCGTTGAGCGTCATCTTCTCATGGTTGATAATCACGAAGTCTTCATCCCAGATTGTCTTCTTAAGGACGGTGCCGATAATGAGCCCGCCGAAATGGAGATCGTTTATGGATTCCACCGGGTAGTTGTCGCAAATGACCTTCAACGTATAAGCGTTATAGGCATTCAGCCAGAAGGCAAGTTTCCCTTCATCGGTTGGAATTGTATCAGGGTTGGTTTTCACCAACTGCCCGATGTATTCTTCCAGCCTGGAATCACTGCACAAGGCGCGATAATCTACAAGGCCGGTGTGAACGTAATCTTGCAAGATTTGTGTGAACAGGCTGTGTGTTTCAGAGCCTGCGGCAGACCCGGAGATGAGAATAAATGTGACGAATATTTGAACGGCCTTGCGTAATCTCATCGGGTTTCTCCAATGTTCGTAGTTTTCTTAGGCGAGGGCACTGTTCCGAGCTTTTCGACGAAGTCAACCACGGGATGGGGAGCAGCCCTGCCATTTCCATCAAACCAGCGCATGAGATCCTCTTCCGTATCGATATCCGGCAGCGCCGGCAGCGGCTCGACCGAGAGTTCTAGCTTCATGATCCTATCCATGGTCTTTTCGAATACGGTTTCCGTGCTCCAGGGGATGTCCCGAAACAATTTCTTGTGCATCGATTTCATGCCGAGCAAGTAATAGCCTCCGTCCGGCGACGGGCCTACCACCAGCTCGTGGATGTCCAAAGCTTGTTCCGCCTGCTTGATGAGATCTGCGGAAAGGTCAGGTACATCCGTTCCCACGATGATTGCTTTTTGGACGCCCTTGCGAAAGACTGCCTTAAAGGCATTCGTGATCCTCTCCCCCAGGTTCGCTCCCTTTTGCGGCAGTAAAATAAAGTCAGGTCCGATCCATTTTCGAAAGGCCACTTCATCATTCTCATCAGCATAGAAAAGACAGATATTTGTGGTATCGCATATTTTTCTGCATTCCGAAAATATCCGTTCCAGACAAATCCTGTAGAATTTGGCAGCTTGCTCATCGCCAATGGAGCTGGCCAGTCGAGTCTTAACTTTGCCCTGCCGTGGATAGCGCGCGAACAGAAGTAGAGCGGTACTCTTGGCTTTTCCACGCATTCGATCGTATTTTTCTGCTATTCTGTCGCGATCGACCCCCAGCAAATACAGAAGAATGTACCAGCCGTTTCTCAACTGCTGCCTTACGATGCCGTTCCGAATGAAACGGCGCGCAGAGGTTTCCACCCTTGCGGGGAAGGAATGGATCTTTGCCAGTCTTCTGGCTCTGCGTAGAAAATCCACGTCCTCGAAAAGTCTCCACTCGGGAAATGCACCAAGAGAATCGAATAGTGATCTGCGCACGACGATGCACTGGTCTCCGAACCGGGAGAAGATGAAATCAAACTGCGTAAACCAGGTATAGAATTTGAGCAGCCAATGATCTTCATCGAAAGACAGTCGAAACGAACCGATCTGCACTTCATCCTTGCTGAAATAGTTCTCGATGATGTCAAAGGCGTTTTCCGGCAGTCTGGTATCTGCGTGTAAAAATAAGAGGATCGAGCCGGCAGCATTCGCCGCGCCAAGATTGCATTGAATACCCCGGCCAGCTTGCGAACGCATCACCTTTGCCCCCATATTTCGGGCGATTTGAACGGTCTCGTCTTTACTGCCGCCATCGACCACGATGACCTCAACCTTTCCTGCGTCAGAGGGGATACTTCGGAGGCAGCGGGAGATCGAACCCGCCTCATTTAAGGTTGGAATAATTACCGAATACTTTGTCATACTTCCGTTAATCGTCAAGATTACTGCACTCATCCCCACAATTAGTTTGGGTTGAATGCCCTTCTAAATCAGCCAATATAATACTATATAATGTGGAAGCAACCAAATTATTCCATTTGCAAACATACTTCCCCCGGCGAACCCGGTCAAGCCGGAACCAAACGGGACGATTTAGGCTCTACGCGAACTTGTGTGATAAACAAAGAAAATTACAAATTACAAAATCCAAACAAACTACAATCCCAGCGGAACCGGGACGGGCGCAAATTCCAAACATTCGTGAATCAAACTGATTAAGAAAGATGGTTCTTCTAAGAATTAGTTGCAGGTTTTCCTTCTTGAGTGCTGAAAGAGCTATCTTTGAGGGACAAAAATGCATTATTTGCATGGGGCTAAAGCACCACAAAATGGGTGTTATTTCAATCCGACCCCCGCCATAAATGGCGGGGCTATATATTTGTTTTTATCTACTTTTATAGCCAGCCCGGCTGGCCGGGACGTGGCCCCAAGAAACCTGAAGCCTCTGGGGTTATAACCCCTTCTTGCGTTATGCTAACACTCGATTCCCAAAATTCTTGTACAGTGAACAAAGACTTCAATCCTAGGAGACTATAGTGCATCCTTGACGAGTGAGCTTAGTTATCCTGTGCTCCGGCGGCAATCCATTCGCGAATGGCATCGATCTGTTCCTGGGAAAGCGGCAAGCGCCCCCTCGGCATCCTTTCGCCGATGATACCAGCGGCTCCTTCGATCTTCCTGACCAAATAACTGTTATCCGGATCGAGGGGCTTTACCCTCGCCAGGGTTGGCGCCTCCTCGCTGGGTATGTTGACGATATTGCCGTGTGCCTTTCCTTCGCTGAGATCCAATCCGAATGGCGCAGAGGCTCCCAAATGGCAGCCGGACAGGGCGCAGTTCTGGCTGAAAATATTCGCCTGGATACTGCTTAAGGTGGCTGCTACCGGCTCCGATTCTATCGGTCCTGCCCGCTCGCAGCCGAAAATCATAAGGAATGAAAACAGCCATATCGTCAGGCCGAACAAAAGAAATCGCTGGATATTCAGATTGTGCATGGATATTCTCCTTAAAACTGAAGCGGACGGAAGATGTTAAAGCCGAGCCGGACATCCCCTTTTTCGATATCGAGGCCTCCTCCCCGCATATACTGGTCGGTCGTCAGTCCGGCTGAATTGGTGACAATAATCTGGAATACATGCCCCCCAACAAAGAGCTCAATGCCGCCTCCCCAGGAATCGAAGCGGTTGAATTCGCCAAAAGTGGAGGTGAGGGTATAACCGGAAACGATGGGCGCCCACTCGGCGATGAGCGAGATGGACTTCCAAATATGAGCCCGCCCGCCGAGTCCAATCGTAATGAGTGGGTCTTCGCCGTCTTTCTCGCCGTCGGCATTGAACAGAATCCCGGGGACCACAAGCACGGCCAGCCCCTCCCTCAATTCGCTGGATAAGCTAAGCTGTCCGGCCAGTTTGATGGCTTCCGAGCGCAGACGATCCTTGCCGGGCGTCTTCTCCGAAATCCAATTGACCGAGGCCTGCAACGCTGCCGAGATGGGCAGCTTGTCACCGGGGTATTGCCGCTTGAGGCCATACTTTACATCCAATTCGACGGTGTCAGAAGAGTTGCTTCGGCCAAGATTCACAAATAGTCTATCCGAAATGGCATAGCCGAAATTCAAGAAAATGATTCCCGATCCATCGAGACCATACAAGGTATCATAGCCGGTGTCCAGCTTGGGGAAAAACCTGTGGCTGATCAAGAACAGCCAGTTCCCCGCATCGACCATGCGCGTGGTGGGAAGATTCACAGCCTTCCAGCCTTTGAACGGAAGCAGCGGGTCCGCTTTACCGGTCAACATCCTTGTAGTATCAACGACGGTGAGGTTTTTCACCCACTCGACGATTGTGGCGATATCCTCATCGTTAAGGGGGTCGCGGCCAAAAGGCATGCGAAGACCGATGATATCCTCAGCCCCCATTATTTTCTTCACCAGGTAGCTGCTGTCCGGCTTGCCCGGATTCACGCGCATCAAGTCCGGTCTCTCCACGCTGGGTTGATTCACGGTTCGGCCGTAGAATTCGTCCTCCGTCAGTTTCAATCTCATCAGCGGGCTGGTTCCGGTATGGCAGCCGGCCAGGGCACAGTTCTTTGCAAAAATGGCTATAGTCCTGCGTTCCAGATCGGTTTTTTGCTGCTGGGTCAGTGCCGGTGTGTCGTCCCACCCATCGGCCATCAGGTTTGAATAGGATATGAAAATTGAAAAAATGACGAAGCTCACAGTAAAGAATTCGAGAGAAATCTTACTGATTTTATGCTCCATTAGCATGTAGCCTCCTTACCTTGATGAGAACTGAAAAAATGGCAAAATGCCAGACTGAAGTGGTCATGACAAGTTCATGACTTTTACGTCAGTCCTATCGCTTCAACATCGATTCATCGTCTTCGGCGGTCCGCAAATAGAAATCCAATACAAGTTTAATGTTTTCGTCAACTTTTAGAAACATAAATTTGGGAGTTTTAATTTCGAAGTCCGACAATTTGACGTCAAAATTGCATTGCAAGTGATAGACATCTCCATCGACGGTCACTTTGGCCTCCATCATCAAATCCCGCTCTACACCATGAATCTTCATCATTCCATCCGCCGCAACCAGCAGCTCATTCGGTCCGGTCTCCTCAACATTGACCAGTCTTCCGGAGTATTGGGCATGAGGATACTTGTCCGTCTCCAGGTGCTTCTCCCGCATATGCCGGTTCCGCAATGCGATTCGAGTGTCGAGCGAGCTCAGGTCGACCTCGAAAAAGAGTTTGCCGTCCACGAGCGTGCTATCGCCGGTCCACGAAACGAAGCCGTCGATTTTGTCCGTGACCCCTTCAAACATCCCCATTGGACCCTTAGAGACAAATTTAACCAGGTTCGGCTTCGATTGATCGACTTTGAGTTCTCCAGCAAAACCGGTGTTGAAGGCGACGAAAAGGAATGCCAGGGGAAGAATCTTTGGTACAGGTCGAGCATTAAAATGAATTGGTTGTTTCCGTGGGTACTTCATGATGTACCGCATAAATGTGAAATAATTATCGCCATCTGCCGGGCGTTCTGAATAACTCAAAATTGTAACCAAATGTTGCGAATGCTAATTCCAGCACAACGGAAATCTCCAGGTAGCATAGAAATCTAGAAAGCGTGGGAAATTAAACAGCGCTCGATGAAGTTGGCCGCTCCCGCTCTGATTGAAAGATCGAATCAAGCGAAAGTTAACAAAACCAAACATCATAAGCAATGGATTTGACATCATCGTTCTGTCTTTGACACTTACCAGCCCCCTGGAGCCCTCAAATAGCGCGGAACTCGTTCACAATACCGCACATACTCTTCGCCATGAATATTGCGCAAATGTTCCTCCTTGGCAAGATGACAAAGGCGGCCATCAGAAATAGGATAGCTGAGATCAGGTAGACAGTGGATGACATCATAGAGCCTCTTGCTTGGAGGGATGATTGAGCCCGATTGCGTATAGATTGCCGATGGGTCGGATCTTACCTTTAGGGTTTTGTTCCGGAGTAAAGAATGTAGGTCAAATGGCCAAAAGTCAAATGGATTTCGCGGATTTTCGGCGCCTACGTAATCCCCACGATGCCCACAAAATGCTGCGAACTCACACACTTATTTGCCGGAACAGAGTAATCTCCCCAAATTGTCTTGTCTGATTGTCAAAAAAAATTTATATTGGTCAGCGAATACCGACTATTGGTATCAAGATTCCAGTATGTTCTTTTTCAGGATCAAAAGGAAACTTCACGATATCACGACTATTTTCCAAAGAGATCGCGCAGAATAGTACCGATTGGAGGAATTTATGAAGGTTGGCGTGCTCAAAGAGATTAAGACCAACGAAAACCGGGTATCTTTACTGCCCGCCGGGATTGAATTACTCAAGCAGAACGGACATGAAGTAATCGTAGAAACCCAGGCTGGAGTTGCCAGTACATTTCCGGACGCACTTTATGAAAAATCCGGGGCGATCATTCTTCCCAATGCACGGGATGTTTATGAAAAGGCTGACATGGTGATGAAGGTCAAAGAGCCGCTTCCGCAGGAATATGATCTTATCCGTGAGGGCCAAATTGTTTTTACCTACTTTCATTTTGCCGCATCGGAGGAACTCACCCTGGCTATGGTCAAATCTAAATGTGTTGCCATCGCATATGAGACGATCGAGGATGCGGATAGTCATTTACCGCTGCTAACCCCAATGAGCGAAGTCGCAGGTCGCCTGTCGATTCAGGCGGGAGCCCGCTTTCTGGAAAGGGCACAAGGTGGAATGGGTATCTTGCTGGGCGGCGTACCGGGCGTCGGACCCGCAACGGTGGTCATCCTTGGTGGGGGCGTTGTGGGCACCAATGCAGCGCAGATGGCGGCGGGCATGGGGGCTAAGGTTTACATCCTGGATGTCAATCTATCCAGGCTTCGCTATCTCGGTGAAGTAATGCCCAAAAATGTTATTCCCATGATGTCCAATCCCGAAACGGTTCGATCCCTTGTTCAGAAGGCAGATCTTGTGATCAGCGGAGTTCTGATTCCTGGAGCCAAGGCGCCCAAATTGATCACTCGTGAGCTGATCAAAGCCATGCAAAAGGGCTCCGTGGTTGTTGATGTTGCCATCGACCAGGGTGGCTCTGTCGAGACCTCCAAGCCAACGACTCACGAAGACCCGGTCTATGAAGTTGATGGCGTGATTCACTATTGCGTTGCGAATATGCCCGGCGCCGTGCCGATCACCTCCACCATGGCCCTAACCAATGCGACGCTGCCCTATGCGGTTGAAATCGCCAACCTGGGCTACAAGCGGGCCATTTTGGAGAATCCGGAGATCAAAAAAGGCGCGAACGTCGTTTTGGGGAAGGTGACCTATGAAAACGTTGCGGACGCCTTTGGGCTGGAATACACGCCAATAGAGAAGGTATTGGCATGATGCGGTGCCGGAAGTCGGGAGTGCTTTGTTCTTTTGTCTGGTTTCGAATCTGTCCACAGGTTTCCGCAGATTGAAGAATCCGAAATCCAAAATCCTCGCCATGGGCCATCGAGGCGCTTCAGGATTGGCTCCGGAGAACACGATAGCGGCGCTGGAAACGGCAATTCGATATGAGGCAGATTTTTGCGAGATCGATGCGCAGCAAACCCGTGACGGAGAGGTGGTGCTCCTTCATGATTATTCGGTTTCGCGAACCACAAACGGTTCCGGAAAGATTTGGAATCTTGAATGGAAGGATGCAGCCCTCCTGGATGCCGGCTCCTGGTTTGGGAGAAGCTTCAAGTCCGAGCGAATTCCGACCCTGAAACAGGCGATTCGGACAGTTCGAGGCCGGATGAAGCTGAACGTGGAAATAAAACTGCACCCAAAACAGATAGATCTACCGCGAAAGGTCGTGGAAATTATCGAAGAAGAGAATTTCGTCGATGAGTGCATGGTTACTTCTTTCGACAAAGAAGCGATCCGCCAGATCAGGAAGCTCAATCCGGGAGTAACCACCGGGTTAATCACCAGATCGGGGATTCCATCCAATTTGGAGAACAGTCTGTTCCGGCTGTCCGTCTGTCATGCGTCTATCGTCGACCGCGAACTGGTTTCACACCTGCGGGGCAAACAAAAACAAATTGTGGTATGGACTGTAAACCGAATAGCGAATATGAAGCGATTCATCAAGATGGGTGTTGACGGGATCATCACGGACCGCCCGGACCGGCTGCAGAAAGTGCTGAACAGCGAATGGATGTCCGCTTTCAGAAAGGCTGAGATGTGAAATTGGTAATATCTTCATCGTAAATTGAGTGCCACTTCAGGGAGTATCATACATAATGACAGCCGCGGCCAAACGAAACCCATCCGGAGATTCCGGGGGCTCACAGGTGCTCACAGCAATCCTGGTTGTAGTGGTCATTGGAATAGTCTGCTATTTGCTGAGAACCATCCTCAAGCCGTTCTTCGTGGCCATATTCCTCTCCGTGTTGTTTGAGCCTGTCATGACCGGCCTAAGGAGACTGAAGATTCCCAAGGGAATTGCCGTCATTGTGGTTTTGATTTTTGCGTTTACCTTGTTGACATTGCTTGGATTGCTTGTCTACGCAGGGGCTAGCTCCTTTGCTGATCAGTACCCGAAGTATGAAACGAAGGTCGTTGCCCTATTTCATAATATCTTGAATCTTTTTCACATCCCACTGGAGGATTTGAGCAACTACGTAAATGAACTGGATTGGGCTAAAGCGATTCAGGATCTTTCGCTGCCTTCATTTGTGTCGAGCAGCGTGGGATCGTTCATCACCTTCCTGGGAAACGTATTTCTCGTGCTTCTATTCATGGTCTACGCTTTACTGGGCCGGGAGTATTTCTTTCAGCGCATTCACCGAGCTTTTGACGAAAAGAGTTCAGACCGGATCGCCATTGCTATTGACAACATCAACACCCAGGTGCAGCGCTATCTCGTTACCAAAACCGCCATCAGTCTGCTCACGGGAACCTTCGCGACTTGCATTCTTCTGCTATTCAATGTCGATCTGGCGATTATGTTCGGCTTGCTCACCTTTCTGCTGAACTACATTCCGAATGTTGGTTCGATCATCGCAACCCTGCCGCCTGTCCTTCTGGCCCTTCTCCAGTTTGATTCATCGCTGCGGCCCCTGTGGATCGGGATTTTCTTGATTGCCGGCCAAATGTCGATGGGAAATATTCTGGAGCCCAGGCTCATGGGCAAAAGCCTGGACCTGAGTCCGCTGGTTGTCATCCTTTTTCTCATATTCTGGGGTTTCCTGTGGGGGATCGTCGGAATGGTTCTGGCAGTTCCCTTTGCTGCAACTATTAAGATTGTCACATCCAACATCGACTCCATGCGGCCCATCAGCATCTTGATGAGCGGGGCAAAGGGAAGAGACTAGATTCAAATTTCTTTTTTGGGGGGGCTTTTACGGAGTGACTTCCCGAAACAGCTCGGCGAAGATACCTTGCAGCCGGTCATAGAGAAGATTGAAGTTGCAGGGCTTGACGATATAGCGATAGGCTCCCAACGAGAGTGCGGCTTTCCGATCCCTTTCCATACCGGATGTACTAACCACGACGATAGGTATGTGTCTGGTCTTGTTGTCACTTTTAAAGATTTTTAATAGCTCAAGGCCTGTGATTTTTGGCAGTTTAATATCGAGCAGAATAATATCCGGAAAGCAGTTGTCGGTTATCGAGGCATTCATGGTTTTGATCGCCTCCTCCCCATCCCTTACAACACAAATGCAATTCACCTCCGAGAATTTCGAAAGAATCCCCTGGATCAGGACAGCATGATCCTCATTGTCCTCTATCAAAAGAATATTGTGTTTAGATGGCTTCATCTACCTTCGATTCCGTTCACAAGAGAGGTCAATTCAAATCTTCAAAGACGCCTTCCTAAGATAACATTTGGCTGTCTTTAGCCAGGAAGTGGCTGCCTGACCGATCCGGCGCTTCTTAGTGAAATTTTGTCCTTTACTGAGGGCCGTATTTAGGTGGGAATTAACATCCGAGGTGGGCCGCTCAATCGCGTCATCACATTTTTCATCGGTTAAAGTATTCAAACAACAGTATTTCAATCTTCGCATGGGAGTCTCCCAATCTTCAACGCAGGCCACTTATGATCGTCAAACCTTTGTCGCAAATATGGTTGCCCGCGGCTCACAAAAAAACCACATCGCCTCACTTAAGGCTCCGCGGATCCCGTTCACTCCCCAATGCATTTCCGAGCTGCTATGTCAAAAAACAACCGAGGAAAAAATAAGGCAAAATGTGATCACGGTCAAGTAAATCTCCATCATTTACAATAATTTAACATGAGTGATTTTCATAAGCCTAACGACGGTTAGACTGGCGACCTGCGTCGCGATTTTGAAGTCTACTTTTTGTCTTTCGGAAGCACTGTGATAGTCTTAGTCAGATTTTCTAGAATGCGAGAGTCCCCGTTTCTGCTTCCGCAGGATGCACGACCCGGCGAGAAGCAATCCGGAATTAGAGGGGATTGTGTCCCCGATTTTGGGTGTACTGGAGAGAGGCTCTGGCTGTTTCGAATTCGCCAAGGCCCTGCCGCAAGATTACAGGCATCTCTTCGGTAAGGTCAACGACAGTGGACGATTCGAGGCCCAGCATCCCTGAATCGATGACCAAATCCACCGCATGGCCTATCTGCTCGGCAATCTCGGCAGGGTCTGCGAGCACGTCCTGGCCGGAGAAATTTGCGCTGGTGCTGATGATGGGATTCGGGAATTCTGCCAATATCCTCAAACAGACCCGGTTATCCGGTATGCGGATGCCGACGGTTCTCTTGTTCAGCCGGGATATCATTTTGGGTACCATTCTCGTGGCCGGAAGTACAAATGTATAAGGGCCCGGCAGGAATCTTCTCAAAATGCGATAATTCTGATTTGACACCACAGCATATTTGCTGATCTGCTTCAGATTGGGCACAATGAAGCTCAGCGCCTGGCGGCGAGATTTTCTTTTGATCTGATAAATTCTCTCGATCGCTTTTTTGTTGAGAATGTCGCAGCCAAGGCCGTAGACTGTATCGGTGGGGTAGACTATCACCCCGCCCGAATTCAGGGTCTCCACCACGCGGGAGATCAGGCGGCCCTGGGGGTTATCCGGATTGATCCTAAAAATTTGAGCCCTTGCGGCTGTCATATAAAGCTCACCTGCACATCAAGTTATTATCTCTCCGCGGTTCCCGAATGCTGGAAAAAATGGTCATAATCTTAGCCATTCATTAGTATTAAGTTAGTCGCGTGCACATCAGTATGCAAGAGATTTGCCGGAAACAAAATCAGAAATGAAATTGAGAATCGTAGCGGACCCCAAAATCTCTTTCGTGGAAGAAGCATTCTCGCAACTGGGACAGCTTATTCTTGTGCCGGGTCGGAAAATCTCGCGCCACGACTTGAAAGATGCGGACTTATTGC
>JAUXJX010000531.1 GCA_030624545.1 Bacteroidota bacterium
CAATATCAAGTGTGGTCCGCATAGTTTTCTCTCCAAGTTATGTGTAATATTGTATGATATTTTGCGCATAAATGCAAGACAAATCTATGCTAAACTGAATCATATTCACAGCCTGTAAAGCCTTCCGAGCCTAACAAGAAAATGCACATCCTTGGCATAAACGCCTACCACGGCGATTCCTCTGCGTGCATTCTCAAAGACGGCAAACTGCTTGCCGCCGTCGAAGAGGAGCGTTTTACGCGCGTTAAACATTGGGCAGGTTACCCCAGGCAGGCCATCGAATTTTGTCTCAAAGAAGCGGGCATCTCTGTACAGGAAGTTGAACATATTGCAGTCAATCGAAATCCGAAGGCAAATATATTTGAAAAAGTAATCTACACCCTGAGGAGGCGTCCTTCATTGGATCTCATCAAAGATCGCCTGAGAAATGCCGGAAAAATTGGCAATATCAAGAGTGATTTGGCAAGCCATTTTGGCCTGGATGAATCCGCGCTGAACTCCTCCATCCATCATGTCGAACATCATATCGCGCACATGGCCAGCTCCTTTTATGTTTCGCCATTTGAGGAATCAGCAATTGTGTCTACTGATGGGTTTGGGGATTTCGTGGGCGCCATGTGGGGTGTCGGAAATGGCAGCTCCATGAAGATTCACGAGAGAATATACTTCCCCCATTCCCTTGGACTTTTCTACTTGACCATAACCCAATATCTTGGCTTTCCGAATTACGGTGATGAATACAAGGTCATGGGGCTTGCGGCCTATGGAAAGACGGTCTACCTGGATGAGATGCACGAAATCGTCGCCTTAAAAGACAACGGCCGTTTTGAGCTCAGCCTGGACTTTTTCAATCACGCCACAACAGGAATCTCCATGACCTGGGAGAATGGTTATCCGGAAGTCGGCAAAGCCTATACCGATCATTTGGAAGAAGCTCTCGGTCCGGCCCGCCGGTCAACCGAATTGATTGAGCAAAGACACAAAGATCTGGCAGCATCCGCCCAGGCGATGTACGAGGAGGCATTTTTCCATCTTCTTAATCATGTACGTGATTTGACCGGAAGCCCCAAACTTAGTCTTGCCGGTGGAACGGCTATGAATAGCGTTGCCAATGGCAAGATCTTCAACAAAACGTCTTTTGAGGATGTCTATATTCAGTCTGCGGCAGGAGACGCCGGGGGCGCCCTGGGTGCGGCTTATTATGTCTGGAACGAGATTTTGCGGCAACAGCGTAATTTTGTCATGGAAGCCAGCTATTGGGGACCGCATTATTCCTCAGACGAAATAGGACATATTGTTGAAAGGAGAATGAGGGATCTCAGCGAAATAGACGCGAAAATTACGAAAACTGATAATTCACAGGAGCTCTGCAAGACCGTTGCGGGATACATTGCAGGGGGGGCAGTTGTGGGTTGGTTTCAGGGAAGAGCCGAATGGGGTCCCCGCGCCCTTGGGGATAGGAGCATTCTTGCCGATCCACGCAGGGCGGAGATGAAGGATATCCTGAATGCTCGCATCAAGCGGCGCGAGCTTTTTCGCCCCTTTGCACCCTCCATTCTGGAGGAGTGCACCGGAGAATTTTTTGAAATCGATTATCCCGATCCGTTTATGATCAAGGTGTATCCCGTTAAGGAGGAAAAAAGAAAAATCATTCCGGCCGAAACGCATGTCGATGGCCCCGGTCGGCTCCAGACGGTAAATAGTAAAACCAATCCCCTGTTCTGGCATCTGATCAACGCATTCAAGGAAATAACCGGCGTTCCCGTATTATTGAATACTTCTTTCAACGAAAATGAGCCAATCGTCACGTCGCCGGAAGAGGCGCTGGAAACTTTTCTTCGAACAAAGATGGACGTTCTTGTTCTCGGCGATTTCGTCATTTTGCGGAATGGCCCTTCGACTCCGCTCAGGATGGACTAATGTAAAACTCTTTTTATTTGATGTACAACTAATTGATGTTAAGATAATTATATAGAGTCTTAAAAACATAATTCTAAGGTAGAAAAGGACATCCATCCTGAGCGGAGTCGAAGGGTGGATGCTATCAGATTCATTCTGCAGCAGCCTGGGAGGCACGGATTTTCACGGATATGACAACAAAACCAACCAACGTCATCCCGAAGTGCAGAAGCATCAATGATTTATTCTTCAAATCCGAGGCGGCGTTTGTTCGGAGTAGTATAACTGAAAAAAGCTGAATAGTCTTCAATTTGAAATTCTCTTAATGGATACCGGCAAAACTCATCATATCCCCCGTTCTTACCCAAGGATCTCGCTTATCACGGTCTGCCTTAATAATGAGGATACTATTGGGGATACCATAAGATCGATAACCGACCAGACCTATGAGAACCGCGAGTACATTGTTGTTGATGGGCAATCCGAAGATCGAACCTGCCAAATTATCGAATCTTTCGAATCCTCCGTCGATAAATTCATATCCGAGAAGGATGCAGGCATTTATGATGCAATGAACAAGGGCGTCCGGTTGGCTTCGGGTGACTTGGTCGGATTCATTCACGCGGACGATGTTCTAGCCCATAGGGACGTCCTTTTCGACATTGCAAGGGTCATGCGGGAGCTAAATCCCGATTCTATATATGGCGACCTCGTCTATGTTGATTTCGACAACACGGATCATGTTATTCGTCACTGGAACGCGGGTCCTTATAGTTC
>JAUXJX010000014.1 GCA_030624545.1 Bacteroidota bacterium
ACTAGCACCGGCCTGTTGTATTATTACCGGGAAGAAATTCGTGAGTGGTTGAGGAAGAAGGGGTTGGGGGTATAGGGTATTAGTCTCTTGAGACTGAAGTCTTGGCTCTTTGTACAAGAATTTTGGCTGTTCGTTAAATTTTGTAGGTAACGATTAGAAATTCCAACCACAAGCACCAAATTTCAAACAAATTACAAATCTCAAGCACCAAATAACAAACAATGTAAGAAAGTGCCGGGGCATTTCGATTCTTCTATTTTGACCGGGTTAGGTATGAAGGAGTTGGATTGTCACGGGGTTGATGGGTGTTTCGAAATCCCTTGCTTCCTCACCTCGCATTTATTATTATTCCTTATACCACATACCACCTTATACCTTTGGATTAACGGTGTAAACATATTCTGCCAAACCCTCTATCTTTATAAAGATTCAAAAGTTCATAAGGAGAACTATCATGTATAACCGTCGTGAGTTCTTTGGCGCCATTGGCCGGCCCGCGGTAGGCGTGCTCGCTGTTGCAGTTCTCGATCCCCTCGGCATGCGCCGTGCCCTTGATGCCGTCGCAAGCTATAACGGCTCCGTGGAAGACAGCATAACGGACGAATCTTTCTGGTTCGAGATCCAACAGGCTTTCACTGTTGACCGCAGCCTGGTCAACCTCAACAACGGAGGCGTTAGTCCGGCGCCGGCCGTGGTACAGGAGGCCATGAAAAGACATCTGGACTATTCTAACGAGGCGCCGGTTTATACCATGTGGAGAATTCTGGAGCCGCAACGTGAAGGAGTGCGAAAGCGGCTGGCGCGGACATTTGGCTGCGACCCTGAAGAGATCGCCCTGACTCGCAATGCTTCCGAAGGCCTCCAGATCTGCCAGCTTGGCTTCGATCTGAAAAGGGGCGATGAGCTGCTTACTACCACGCAGGACTATGGAAGGATGATCACGACCTGGAAACAGCGTGAACGCCGTGAAGGTATCGTGCTAAAGCAATTCTCCATTCCGGTACCGGCGGAAGATTCTGACGAGATTGTTCGCTTATTCGAACAGAACATTACGCCGAAAACCAAGCTTATCTTGATATGCCATATGATCAACCTGACGGGCCAGATTCTGCCGGTTAAAGGCGTGGTTCAGATGGCCCGTAAGAAGGGGATTCCGGTCATCGTCGACGGCGCCCATTCCTTCGCCCATTTCGATTTTACACAAGAGGACATGGATTGCGACTACTTTGCTACCAGCCTGCACAAATGGTTGTTCGCCCCGCACGGAACCGGAATGCTATATGTACGCAGGGACAAAATCCCCGGTCTTTGGCCGATGCAGGCCGCGGCTGAGAAGATGGATGACGATATTCGTAAATTTGAGGAGATCGGCACCCATCCGGCCGCGAATTACCTGGCCATTGCCGAGGCGCTAACCTTTCACCAGGGCATTGGCGCAAAACGAAAGGAAGGGCGCATGCTCTACCTGCGGAATCGCTGGGCAAAACGGCTATTGGAATACGACCGCGTGCGTCTCCATACAAGTTTGAAACCGCAATTCGCCTGCGGTCTCGCAAATGTGCAGATCGAAGGTGTCGATCCCGGCGAACTGACCAGCCATCTCTGGCAGAAATATCGAATCATTGTCACGCCAATCAAACACAAGGAATTTGAAGGAATACGTGTGACACCGAATGTCTACACGACTCTGGAGGAGCTCGATCGCTTCTCTGATGCGATGGAAAAGGTGATTAAGAAGGGACTGCCAAAGACGTAGAATTTTTGCTGTTCACACGGATAATTATTAACCCCAGGGTGTTTTAGACCCCGGGGTTTCTGGTTTGGCGTCCGGATCCAGGGCTCTTCATTCACGCCAAAGCCGACTCCAGTATAGGCTTTTGACTCTAAGACTATTAAATAAACCTTAATACATGACGAAAAAACATAAAAGGGAGCAATTCAATTTTTTGTAGGAGGGAACCTTGGTTCAGGACGATATATTGACCAGACAAAACGAACGTATGATTATCTATGTAGACAATCTTGCTGATGAGGTCAGCCTTAAGGATTTGCAGCGGCGGTTCGAAAAATACGGAGATATTGAATCGATAAAAATTGTCCTGGACCTGGTTAGTGGTAAGCCAAAGGGCTATGCCTACGTAGATATGCCTTCCCGCGAACAGGCGGAAGAGGCGATCGCTCATCTGAACGGCCGGAGATTGAAAAAGAAAACCATGAAGGTAAGCGAATATAGTGCCTCAAAAAATCGCCGCGGCGGAAGAGCGATGGGGAATATCGGCGCCGGCGGAATGCGTAGATGGTAAAACGCTCGCTGAGATGCTCCGGACTTCGCCCGATGTTCTAATTCGTACCACGCATCACCAAAAAAAAGAGCCCTATCCTTAATCATTATTCTTCTGCTTCTCATCATTAACACGGATCTGATTTTCCCCTTTTTACCCGATCTCTTCCCTTATTTAAATTTGCCTTGACTCCGGCTCCTGTCTTATCTATACTTGTAGCAAACTTGCGGCAAATTCCCTGAATCAAGGAGGCCTATATTTGCTTGATTACAAATCCATATTTGGAAATATTGGATCGTTTGCCGAAGTAATAACCGGCGTTCTGGGGATTGCGATTACGGTTGTTGCGATTATCGTCGAGCTCGCAGCCACCCGCTACACGCCCAGGATTAGCGAGCTCTTCATTCGCGGACGGCTGAATATTTCTATTTTGAGTTTCTACATCCTGACCTGTATTCTGGGCATATGGATCGCCGTGCTTCAGAGCGAACCCCCTGCCAACTGGCTTGTCATTCTCGTGTGGATCTACCTGGTTTGTGTGACCATCAGTTTTGTCTCCGTTTTGCCCTATTTTATCTATGTTTTCACATTCCTGCACCCAAACAATATTATCAATCGGTTGGAGATTCTCTCGAAGAATTTTCTAGAGAAGACCATCGAGAACCCGGCAAAAATTTTATCCACCAAGCCCAACTTTCTAATCACGATTGAGCAGATCAGCGATATTGGTCTCAATTCCATAGCGAATATGGACCGCTCGCTGGGGTTAAGCTGCGTAGCCTCTCTTGAAAGAATCTTGATGCATTATTTCATGCTGAAGGATCGATTCACATCGGAATGGTTCAAGTTGGATGAGCGGAATTTCTTTGGATTTTCTCATCACTCAGTCGCGAGAATCGAGGAAAGCCGTACCTGGGTTGAGATGGCCATTATGAAGCAATATGAGTTCATTTTCGGCCGGGCCGTGAGCCAGAACCGGGAATTGGTGCAGGAGATTTCGAACGACACAAAAGAGGTCGCTTTGGTTGCTATACGAAGGAGAATAGATGAAGCCACCGAATTGATTGTCATATTCTTCAATACCTTTCTGCGTATCAGTTTCAACGAACGCAACCAATACGCGATCTACAATATCTTCGACCAGTATCGTTCCCTCGCCGAAGAGGTGCTCGCAGTCGACGAGGATCTTCCCCTGGAGATCGCCAATTATTTCAAATACTATGGCCAGGCGGCCTTGAAGGTAATGCCGTTCACTATTGTAATCGCTTCGAATGACCTGCGTATGTTGAACGAAAAAGCCTATGCCATCAATTTTTCAAAGCGGGATGAGCTGCTGGATATATTTTTGGAATTGGACAAACCGCCGGAATCTGAGGCGGAGGAGATTGGATTTCGCGGGGTAAGAAAGAGCCAGGCCATTTTAGCCGCATTTTATCTCGAGCTGGGCGAGAAGGCCCTTGCGCGCCGGATCTACCAAGATATGATTAGCGAACCCCTGGATCGAATGATCTCGATCCGCGATGAGATTCTTGAAGTAAAGGGGGAGAGATTCTGGGAAGTGACAGACCGTTGGATTAACTTCGATTATGTTGCGGGTGAGCGCCGGGAGAAGCTGATTGAGTTCTTCAGCTGGTTCGAGGCGAGAGGACCGATTGCAAAGGTGGAATCATAGCTTTTGCAGCAGGAATTGAGATTGCATCCTGGTCCTCGAGGCTTTCACAATATAGAAGCTCTGCGCAGTAACAAGGTCTTGGACGGTCGATTCGGACAGGGGGTAGATTCGTATTCCCAGTAGATTTCGCAATGTAGTATACCAAGATTTAGGCGAAAAGGTAACGAGCGCGTGGCCGCCGGGTTTCAATACCAGGAATATTTGTCGCAGCAGCGCCGCCTTTCCAGCCACATATTCACTGGCGCCGATGCAGCTTAATATATCGAATTGGCCGCTTTTCAGGGGCAAACTCTCCAAATCGCCGATTACCCTGTAATCTGTTGTTCCGCATTTCACCCTCGATAGCATAGACCATGAATGATCGAGAAGCACCCGTTTTTGGGCATTCTTCACAAGATGTAATGAATCTCCGGTGCCCGTTCCTAAATCGAGAAGCGTCCTCGGAGCTTCGGGGATGGCCCCCAGGAGCCGGGCGATAGCGTCACATTCTTCTTTGAAAAAGAGGTTTGCCGGGAAGATTTGTCTTAGAAAGGAGTAAATCCTGGAGCGAGTTTTCCAGTTAGTCATTAGCGCATAAGGGCAAATCTTAATCTACAAAGAGATCAACCAGCTTGTAGTTCTCCACATCGACTAGCCCGATGTCAGTAAGCTTAAGACTGGGAATTACCGGAAGCGCCATAAAACTCAGCGCCATGAGTGGATCTCTCACAGTGCTCCCAAGCTGATGAGCCGCATGGACCAGTTTTTCCGTTTTTTGACTCACGACTTCCAATTCGTCTCGTGACATCAAACCGGCAATCGGCAGCTCCAACACATCCACAACATTCTCTCCGTCCACGACGACGATTCCACCACCGATTTTATTTAGATGGATCACTGCAAGCATAATCTCTTCATCGCTATGGCCAGCCACTATCACGTTGTGAGAATCGTGCGCAATCGAGGAGGCAATCGCGCCGCGGTTTAGACCCAGCCCTTTGATTAGTCCTCTGCCAATATTCCCCGTCGCGTTGTGACGTTCCACCACGAAGACGCGTAGAATATCGCGATCCGAATCCGAAACGACCTGGCCATTTGAGATTGGAGCTTCTTCAATCAGGCAGTTCGTGAGGGCCTGATCTTCCACAAGGCCAATGATCCGCGCTTTTCGACCCTCAGCAGGGATGACAAATTCTCCACCCTCGAGCCATTTCATATTCATAGAGGATCGAATCTGCACATGTTGCGGCCTTGATTTTTCGTACATTGGCTCCTGGTCTTTGGCAACCAATTGGCCGTTTTTGAATACATGGCTTATCCTGAATTCCTCGAAATTGTTAAATGCAACCAGGTCTGCGTAGTTGGCAGGCTTGATTCCACCATGTTCGCGCAACCCAAAATATTCAGCCGTGTTGAGAGATCCCATGCGGATGGCCGTAATGGGATCAACGCCCATTTGGATCGCGGTCTTAATAAGATAGTTGATATGCCCTTCCTCCAGCATGTCATGAGGATGGCGATCATCGGTACAAAAGCAGCAGCGGCGGCTGTTCTCCGGTGTTACCAGGGGAATCAGATCCCGCAGGTTCTTGATGAAAGTGCCTTCACGAATGAGAATGTACATGCCCAGTCGCAGCTTTTCCTTTGCCTCTTCTACTTTTGTGCACTCCTGGTCCGATCCGATTCCGGCCGCCACGTAGGCATTGAGATCGATGCCGGTAAGCCCGGGCGCATGACCATCGATTCGCTTCTCCGTGGCGATTTTAAGCTTGTCCAAGATTTCCTGATCTGCCTGAACCACGCCGACAAAATTCATCACTTCTGCCAGTCCCAATACCCATTTTTCCTGCAGCAAGGGATAGATATCCAGCGCCCGCAGCGACGCCCCGGAGGTTTCGAGCTCCGTTGAAGGCACGCAGGAGGGAACCATGAAAAAGACATTTAGAGGATTGTACTTGCTGGCATTGAGCATGTAGCGGATGCCATCGTAGCCGAGGACGTTGGCGATTTCGTGCGGATCCGCAATGACGGAAGTCGTGCCCAGCGGAACCACGGCCCTGGCAAATTCCGAAACGTCCACCATGGAGCTCTCGATATGGACGTGGCCATCGATAAAACCCGGGGAAAGATAATGACCCTTCAAGTCAATAACTTCTTCCGCTTTGAAACCCTTCCCGACGCCGGCAATTCTGTCTTCCCAGGTTACGACGTCCGCATCGATGAATTCTCCTGAATAGACATTGACCATCTTGGCGTTTTTGAGCAGCAGATCGCCGTTCTTATTGCCTCGAGCTACTTGAATCAGTTCATTTGTTTGGAACATTTATGCATTCCTCTCATCAAAATATCCCGGCTCGCTTCAATAATTGCTGCAATTCTTCCTCTGCCCGGGCCATCGTTTCTTCTTCGTCGATAGTAAGAACCAGCCGGTCGCGCATTACAAACTTACCATCGATTATGACGGACTGCACGTTTTCCGGCTGTGCCGCGTAAACAAGCTGATTGAGGACGCTTTCACCGGGGCTGGTGTGTGGCGTTTTCAGATCCAGCAGGATGAGATCTGCCTTTTTGCCTACTTCGAGGGTGCCGATCTGATTCTCCAGATGCATGGTTTCGGCGCCCCGAATAGTCGCCATATCAACGAGCGTCCCAGCCGGCATGGAGGTCGGGCCGTGCCGCGGCTTTTGGATCAGCCCGGCCAGTCGCATTTCGTTAAACATACTGAGGTTATTGTTGCAGGGTGGTCCATCCGCTCCCAGGGAGCACAGAATGTTCTTCTCCAGGTAGTAGGGTATGTTGGCAATACCCGATCCCAGTTTCAGATTCGCGGACGGGCAATGAAGCACTCGGGTGCGGGTATCGGCGAGGATTTCTATCTCCTCATCGTCCAGCCAGATACAATGTGCCAGGCACAGATTGGGTCCTGTCATTCCGAGTTTGTGATAGAGCGCCACATTTCCAAGACCGAACCTTTGCTGAATATATTCAACTTCTTTTCGATTCTCCGACGCATGTGTGTGGAGCAGAATATCATTCGACCTGGCTCTTTCGGCCAGATCGATCATGGTCCTTTCCGAACACGACAGGGCAAATCGTGGCGAGAAGTTGAGTTGGATTCTGCCGTTACCGGAACCGCTCCAACGGCCACTGAGTTCTTCAAAATAAGCGAGACTTTCAGCAAGAGGGCGTAGAAGGCCATTTGGAACCTGGTCTCCTTCGTCCATAAAAGTGATGCCCACGGAAGCCCGAATACCACTTTGGGCAACTTCCTCCAGAATTGCCTCGGTATGATAGAGACTGCCAAAATCGAGAATCGTCGTCGTGCCGCTCTTGATCAGTTCCAATATGCCCAGGCTCGCGGAAGCTGCGAGGGAGGATCTTGTGTGTGCAGCTTCGAGGGGCCAAATCCGTTGGCGCAGCCAATCAAGCAACTCCAGATCGCTCGCATAATTTCTGAATAACGTCTGGCAGAGATGGACATGGGTCTGTACGAATCCAGGTATGGCCAGCAATCCTGATACGGAAAGGGTTTCGGCATCCGGTGAAGTCAGATTCTTTCCTAATCCGGCAATCAGGCCATTTTCAATCAGAATATCGCCCTGAAATGTGCCTGGCTCACTACCGGCGGACAGAATCGTCGCATTCTTGATCAGGATTCTTGATTCGCCCAAGCGTTAGCTCCCCAGTTTTTTGTCGACGATTTTCAGAATTTCATCCTTCAACTGGTAGGCTTCCGAAAGAATCTTCTCCCCTGCCTGTTGCATCTTATTTCGAAACTTGTCGTCTTCAATGCCTGGAATATTGATCTTAACATTCAGATAAGCGCCATGCACGGCCGCGCAGCCCATAAGCGCGCCGACGCCGGCATCACTCACGGCATTCTGATTGCCCTTTTCGGCGGCGGATTTGCACAATTTCATCACTTCCAGCGAGCGTTCCATTACATTCAGGGGTACCTGTGTGGCATGTTTCGTGGCTTCCTGGATGGCCTTATCCCTCGCCATCTGATCTTGAGGAGATTTCTTCGGCATCCGCGACGCATCCATCACCTGGTTGAATGCTTCGGTATCCCGGTCAATTGCCTGAATCAGTTCGCCCTTTAGCTCCTGACATTCTACGCCAAGCTGCTCCATCTTCTTCCATGCTGAGCTATATTCCTTATTTCCATGAGTTAGGCTCGCCACCATCGAGCCCAGCGCTGCCGCAAGGCTGCCTGCAAGCGCCGCGACGCTTCCGCCGCCTGGCGCCGGAGAATTCGAAGAAAGCTCGTCGGCAAACTCATGGAGTCTCATGTTTGCCAATCCACCATATTTCGATCCGAAGCAAAATTCGATGATTTTTTTGTTTGGCACGAATTCCCCAAGATCATCCAGACCGAAAAATTTCACAGCCATGTGGATCAGCTCGTCATCCGTCACCCCGGTCGATTTTCCCTGTTTGGAAAGCGCATGCCTGCCGGCCTCCAACATCGCCTGCAACGGGATAAGCCCCACCAATTCGCTGCCCGTGACACGAACCCCCAGTTTTTCGGCTTCATTGCAAGACTCTTCGAAAAGGACGTGTAAGGGCGTGGTTTTGTAGTTGATCAGATTGTATGAGACCTGCGCCTGGCCGTATTCCTCAATATACCAGCCCACGCCCTTGACCGCTTTCAACAGGCCAGGGACCCTTAGAGTTATTCCATTCTCATCTCGGACAATTTTTCCCTGCCCATTCCGCTTGAGACGGCCCTTCTCGCGCAGATTCAAGGCGATCTCGTTTGCCAGCCTTCGATCACGGGTGTTCAGGTTTACATTGTAGGCAATCAAGAATTCCCTGGCCCCGATGATGGTCGTACCGGCTTTTTCATTGAACTCAGGTGGGCCATAATCGGGCTGCCAGTCGGGGTCCTTCAACTTTTCCGGAAGCCCTTCGTATTCCCCTTCTCTAACGGTGGCCAGGTTATTTCTCTCCGGCCGGCTTGCGGCTTCCTCGTAGAGATAAACCGGAATGCCTAATTCCCCGGCGACCCGCTGACCCAAATCCTTGGCAATCTTCACGCAGTCTTCCATGGTGACTCCGGACACCGGTACAAATGGGCACACATCCGTGGCGCCCATGCGCGCATGTTCTCCATGGTGTTTTCTCATATCGATCAGCTCGGCGGCCCGGCGAATTGCACGGAAAGCGGCTTCTTTCGCCGCGGCTGGTGTTCCAATAAATGTGACGACCGTTCGGTTGGTGGCGAAACCCGGATCCACATCCAGAAGTGCAGCTCCGTCAGTCTCTTCGATTTCTCGCGTGATGGCCTGAATGACTGACTTGTCTCTCCCCTCGCTGAAATTGGGAACACATTCGACAATCTGCTGCATTGACAACCCTCGTCAATCCAAATTAGACGTTCGAAAAATTCGCAGTATGATTTCTTCCATCAAACTCTCAAATTTCTCGCCAACCATTGCTGCAATTTCCGTAACCTCCGAGTGATCCAGCTTGTTTTCACTCAAGCCAGTGGTCATATTTGTAATGCACGATAATCCCAAAACTCTCATGCCCATCTGATTTGCTACAAGGACTTCTGGGACAGTGGACATGCTGCCTGCATCTCCGCCAAGGATTTGCATCATGCGGACCTCAGCAGCCGATTCATACGACGGACCCGTGCTGCCAACCAGTACGCCTTTTTTTAGCCGAAGTCCCAACTTATGGGCCGCGGCTTCGGCCAGTTCGATCAGGCTGGGATCGTAGGGCGCCGAAAGGTCGACAAACCGCTTTTCGGGGGATATGGGCTCCCTGGATATGAGGGGATTCTTGAAAAAGAAGTTGATGTGATCGTCGATCAGCATCAAATCACCCGGTCGGATTTGTGGATTAAGACTGCCGGCAGCGTTGGTCACGATCAGATGGGTAACGCCAAATTCTGCGAGGAGCCGCACCGGAAAAGTGACCTCCTCCATTGTATAGCCTTCGTAGAAATGCACACGGCCTTTCAGAACAAGAATTTTGTGTTTCCCGACCTTTCCAATTAACCAGGCTCCTTCATGGCCTTCGACGGTTGCTCTTGGATAGCTCGGAATATCAGCGGTCTTGATCAGATAGGGCTCTTTGAGGCGGTCGGCAAAATAGCCCAGGCCGGATCCTAATATGACGGCAAGCTTAGGATAGTCATTAAGACGCTTCTGTAAATATTCAAGCGATGTCTGGATGTTGTTCTTCAAGTCAATGTATCCCCGTGACTAATAAATAATTCCCACAACGGTTGCGGTGAGCCAGGATGCAAGTGCGCCGCCAAACATGGCGCGCATGGCCAATTTCGCCAGATCTTTTCTCCGACCGGGCGCCAGTGCGCCGATCCCGCCAATTTGAATCCCGACCGATGCAAAGTTAGAGAAGCCGCATAGGGCATAAGAGGCTATGATTACCGATTTTGGTTCCAGCTCAGGCGCCAATTCTTGAAGATGACCGTAGGCAATGAGCTCGGTCAGCACAATTTTTTCTCCCATCAGGCCCCCGATGGTGAAGACATCACTCGTCGGAACACCCATTACAAAAGCAAGGGGTGAGAATATCCATCCTAAGATCTGTTCCAGGCTTAACCCCACAACACCGAGAACATAATTTATCGCAGCCACGAAAGCGACGATGGCGATAAGCAAAGTCGCTACATTTGCCGCCAGGCGCATTCCATCTGTGGAGCCGCGGGTGATGGCTTCCATGACATTGTCTTCCGTTTTCTCGACATGCATCTTGAGGTCCCCTTTGGTTGGAGAATCTTCCGTTTCAGGATGCATAACCTTGGCGATAGCCAGGGCAGCCGGGGCGCTCATTACCGATGCGGCCATGAGGTGGCCGGCAATATTGGGGACATTTGCCAACCATTTCACGTAGATGGCCATGACGCCCCCGGCAATTGTGGCAAAACCGACGGTCATGATTGCCATGATTTCACTGCGCGTCATGGTCTCGATAAAAGGGCGGATAACCAGGGGCGCTTCGGTCTGGCCTACGAAAATATTCGCCGATGCGGAAAGGGTCTCCGAGCCGCTGGTCTTCATGGTTTTCTGCATGCCGCGGGCAATAAACCGAACAACGACTTGCATGATTCCCAGGTGATATAAAATGGCCATAAATGCAGAAAAGAATATGATAGTTGGTAGAACCTGAAAAGCAAAGAAAAAACCCAGGGAGCCCTCTGAACCCTCGGGTACTGCCAGATTGTTGAAGATAAATTTTGCACCCTCATCAGAGAACGACAATAACCTGCGAATGGCTCCGTCGAGAAAGAAAAAAATGGGTTGTCCGACGGGTGTCTTCAGGATAAAAAGAGCAAATGCGAGCTGCAGTCCCAAACCCCAACCAACTAATCGAAAATTTATCTGGCTGCGATTTTTGGAGAAAAGATATGCCACGCCCAAAATGGAGATAATGCCCAGAATTCCGATGAATCGTTCCATACGCTTGTTCCTTTTTCAGGGGTTCGCTTCAGGCTTTACTTGTTCCGATCTTCTTTTCCTTTGTCTTCGTTCCTCGTGATCAGATACGCTAGCCTCGATGTTTATCACCACTGCCATCAGAGGCTTCGGCAATTCTCCTTATGTCTCCTAATTCAACGGTGGTTTAAAACACTTGCGACAGCGAGCTTCATAGATTTTTCGACCTCCGACAACTACGCGCTCCTCATCCTGCGTTAGCCTTTGCGTGCGGTTGGCAGGGTTGCCGCAGACCATGCAGATCGCCAGGGTTTTCGTGATATATTCGGCAACCGCCAGCAGTTGAGGGATGGGCTCGAAGGGGTCGCCGCGATAGTCCTGATCAAGTCCTGCCACTATGACCCTTTTCCCATTGTTTGAGAGCTGTTGGCAGACAGCGACCAATTCCATACCGAAAAATTGAGCTTCATCGATACCGACAACATCAGAATCTGCGGCCGCCTCCAGGATTTCAATTGCCGAATTGACAGGCGTAGAAGGTATTTTCAAATCGCTATGGGATACAATATAATCATTGCTGTAACGCGTATCGATTTGAGGTTTAAGAATGCTCACGCTCTGGCGGGCGATTTGACAGCGCCGCAGCCGACGAATAAGCTCTTCACTCTTGCCGCTGTACATACTGCCACAAATTACCTCTATCCATCCATGGTCAGATTGGATAACGTTCATCTGTTCTCCTCATTTCCGGTTTCGATCATTTGCACGCTATTATTCTAATCCCAAATGACGACAAATCCAATGAATTTCATAACCCTGGTAAATATTCAGAAATCAAGAAAAGCCTCTGAATATTTGGGCCGCCATCTCCGGGGGGACGGGGTTGACCGAAAAATCAAAGCCAGGGTTGAAATTTGAACGGCTGGGAATGTCCGGAACGATTTCAAGATGCCAGTGATAGTCCTGCGCAATGGTTTTCCAATATCCCCGTTGATGGCTCACAGAAGTATTCGGTCCGTTATGGAGTGTAATCGTGTATCCCGGGTCCCTTAACTCTTCGGCTAT
>JAUXJX010000186.1 GCA_030624545.1 Bacteroidota bacterium
GATTGAGCTGCTCGTGATATCTTCGAAAACCGTCCATCTGGTCAAGCCGACCCAGCAAGGCCAATTTATCTCTTGAGTTAATAATCTCATCCATCAATAAACCTGTCGTGACTACATGGTTGGGTTCGTCGATAAACTGTTCCCTCTTACGAAGGGCGGCGAGGAAACTGTGAAGAAAATAGCTCTTGGGATTGAAGAATCGATCGACCAGAGCCTCTGCAAAATGCGTCTCCCGCGATTGTGAGGAAGGGTTTTCAAGCGTAGTCATGGCTCTTTCTTTCCATTAGTCCTTAAATTCTTTATATAGCTTCATCACAGCGGGAACATAATGTTGCGTTTCCTCCCATAGTATTCCATCCGCCTTGTTACTGGCCAGCCACATTGCTGCCCGTGTCTCGCCTCCATTGTAGGCGGCAAGAGCACCCTCGACTCCGTAAAAATCAATCAAGCTGGACAGATAACGGCAGCCCATGCGAACATTGTAGATCGGATTGAAAAGAATTTCTTCCGGAGTGGTCCAAGTCAAATTCTCGTAGTCCGCAAGAAACTGGCCTGTTCTTGGCATAATCTGCATCAGGCCCATTGCACCTTTGTGTGAAACCACCTGTGGATCCCAGCTGGCCGCGCTCTCATGGGCAATTGTAGCACAAATCAGATCGACGTTCAAATTGTCATACATTATTTCCATCTCGTAGATTTCGCTTGCAATATCATGCTTCATACCTGCGGGCATGGACTCATTGTATTTCTCGATCAGGCTGACGATTCTTTCAATCATCGCCTGTCTCACGTGATCGACCTTCAGTGATCCTTCAATCTCCGGCAAGGCAGCCTCAACTCTGTCGAGCGGGGAAAGCTGTTTGAATCGGTTGAATTTGAGCAAGGTGAACCCAATTGTACTGAGTCCCAGGGCCACTGCAATAAATAGGATTACGGTAATGGACAGGCGCTTTAAAAATAAGGTCATTAATCAACCCTTTAGCTTATTAGGCGACTTCCTTCTTATGAATGAAATGGCACGAAGAGAGCAGTTCTTCAGCAAGCTGAATGTAACTTTGCGTCCCCTTGCAGCGAAGGTCAAAGAGAATAGTCGGGCGGCCATAATACGGCACTTCTGCAAGCCTGACGTTTCGGGGAATTACCGTTTCGAAAACCATCCCCTTCAGAGTATACTTAACCTTCTCGACAACCCTTTTTGTTAGGTTGTTTCGGGCATCAAACATGGTGAGCAAGAATCCGCGGTAGGCAAGAGAAGGATTGTGCTCTTCCTTAACAGTTCGGGTTAACTTCAGGAAGCGACCCAGTGCTTTAAGGGCGTAATATTCACATTGAATTGGCACAATGATAGAATCCGAAGCGATGAGCGCATTGTAGGTCAAATTTCCCAGGGCAGGAGGGCAGTCGATAAGAATAAATTCATATTCATCTTTAACAAATTGAAGAGCGTTCTTCAATTTTGATTCCGAAGAGGAACCGATCAATCTCCGCTTTTCATCCTCGTCGGACCATACGTTACTTGGAATAATGTAAAGATTTTCCATTTCGGTTGCATGGATGGTCTGCTCGACAGGAGTATTCTCAGTGAATATCTGCAGGATACCTCCTTTAATGTCGTAGCGGCTCATGCCGAAGCTGGCGGCAACTCCTCCTTGAGGATCCATGTCTATCAAGAGCGTTTTATAGCCAAGCTGGGCAAGCGCGGCCCCTAAGTTTACGGCCGTCGTGGTTTTACCTACTCCACCCTTTTGGCTGGCAATGGATACGACTTCTCCCATCGATAAACTCCTCGGCTTTCAATCCTGTTTTGCTGCGGCTTTTTCTCTAGGTTTAATTATCGGAAGACCTCGTCGATTTCATTATAGCACACGTAGCTAAATTCGTCATATCAGTGGCTCAGTTACCTTTGAATAGTCGGACGATGCGAGTAGTGTCTCGGCCTTCAGAAGGCAGCTTTTCCAACTCAGTATCTCTCGCACAGCTTCCGCTCCCTTCATCTTGTCCAATTCAGCGCGATAGATTTCACCATTCGAGAAAAACAGTCGCCCTGTCTTATTTTCGTGAAAAACGGAAACACGCAGGTTATTGACCGACTTTGTCATAGCGAGAAGCCGTTTGACTTGGCTTCTCACATCCTCGTCCATAGCATCAAAACTGTCTCTATTAAGAATTGTATAGATTTTCTGTTTCAGGTCAGGCATTTCAAAGGGCTTTTCGATGTATTGGCAACCGTTCGTGATCAAAATCTGATGCTGTAGCTCAGAGGAACCGTACGCGGTGATTACGATTATCTTCGTTGTCAATTTCATGTCATAGACGAATTTGACCAGATCAAATCCGTCCACACCAGGCATGCGCAAATCTGTTACCAGAACATTTACCTTCCGACTGCGAAGCACTTGGAGACCTTCGCTGCCGGAATTCACGCAAATAACATCGAGTGACTTGTTCCCTCGTTTCAAACTGCGGGATATGCTCCACGTCAAATCTTCCTCATCATCCACAATCAACACGGTTTTTTTTGTTTCCATGATCTTCTGTTTCTCCAAATTCATCTATACTTCACCAGTTAATCGCAATCATTATGCCATTTCAGCCTTTCATTTTTGTCCGTGAGAAAGCTTTTGTGGGCATAGCTCCAAGAGCTTGTTTTAATATGACTTATCGCCTTGAAGTCAGGTGACAAGGTCCTCCACACGCAATATGATTTTCGGGTTTTCGCCGATTTGACGCGAATGAAGTGATCAGATATTAATTTGGATGGTCAATAATTGTGCAGCGGCTATGAATGAACAATTTTGGGCAAAGAAACCGTTAAGGCGAGGATTTGGAAAACGGATAAAGGCAGACGCACTTATTAGCAGGCAATCATCCTTAATGATGGCGAGAAACTCACAGAATACGGGATATGTTTGGTGACTTAGTACAATTTCATGAATAAGGTGACAGTATTGATGAAATGATGTGCCAGGTGCGCATCCGGTGGGCGGACTCATTGAAAACTAACACAATTCGGTCGGCAAGAATCAAAATTGCCGAAGAAGCGCACATGGAAAAATATAGCCGCGATTTAGCGCGATAGCCGGTCTCTAATATTCTTCGACGTGTGCTCTTTTTATCAGGCCCTTCGTGTCCAACTTCTTTTGCGAATACTGCATTATGTCCGTCTTCTTTAGACGGATCATTACATTGGCTGCTCTCGACTCGACAAATCCTCCTTGAAAACCAATCAGGACAAATATTGATTGATCTTCAGGAAGAAATCTAAGGGTGGGTCCGTAATTGCCAATGCACTGCACAATTCTTTCCTTATATTCGGAAAGCTTACCCCTATATTTTTCCTCCTTTTCTTTTTTTCTTTTTAACGCACCGGCCACAAAGATCTGGGGATCCATCTCCTCAGTCGGAATTGGAACAACAACTCCAAAGTCTTCAAAAGCCAGGTTATCATAGAATGATATATCACCTAGTGTAAACATGACTCCCAGGCCACTAATGTAAAAAGAGTTTACTCCGCTGGTGGGATGAAGATTATACACCCTCTTGCCACTTAGAGTTGATTTGAGCACCCTTCCCATAATGGTGATCTCTTCCCTGTCTGACTCATCTCCTACACTGTGCTGGCTTATCTGTTGCGCAAACTGCCTGTCCGAAATGCGATCGCCACGAAAATCCTCAATAGTTTTTCTCTTCAGTTGGTAAAAGCGTCCGCGTGCTCGACGATTCCACCCGTTTTCGAAAAAGACGAGCACGCCAACATGATCGTTCGGCAATAGATGATTGTTCACATCCACATATCTGCCCAGAAAAGTCTGAATTTTCTTATTCAGTTTCTCAATACGCTGTTGAAATTCCAATGAATCTTCTCGTGCTCCGAAACCGTATAAGAGCATCGGTTTTTTATCCTTGGCCGCCGCCTCTATCTGCGCTCGAGCCATCTCTTCGTATTCCCGAACTTTCTCCTGGTATTTCTTGAATTCAATAATTGCACCGGAAAAATTATTCCTTTCCAAGTTTACTGAAAAGAGCAAGCCGTAGTCTTCCAAGTAGAGGCCTTTGATGTTTTTCCCCCTAAAAACGTTGTCCCTCGATGCCTGCAACAACTGGTCGAGAATGCTTTCCATTATATATATCTCTGATCGTATCTGTTGCGCCCTGTTCTGTGCCGAGGCTGAATAAGCCCCGCAAAGCAGGATAATAATAAACGCGGGGATAATTTTTCGATAACTCATTTAATTCCTCCTGAGATTATTTCACAGATTTTTCAAGACGCCGTTATGGAACCATTCCAAAAGCCCTATCGCCTAATTTCGGGCAATTCCGTGCCGGTTACCCGTACGAGATCCTGGAGTATTGAGTTGGTCCGGTCAAAATTGTATTCGTTCTTGCGGTCGATGTGGCTGAGGCTTTCACCTACGTACCTTAGATCGGTATAGCGCTGCTGATCTATCTTGTCGGAAAGTTCGGCCAAACCGGTGAGAACCAGCCGCGTCTGCCGATTCTCACTCGCTTGAATCAACTGGCTGGTCAAATATAGATTCTGTTCCTGCAACTGTTTAACTGCGGCAGCCAAATCCGACGGTAGCTGTGCAGCTTCTGTGCCCGCTTCACCGCCAATAGTCAGGGCCAGTTGACCATTTCCATATCTTAGATCTGCCCGGAGAAACAGCAGTGCAACAACAACGGCGGCCACGGCCAACCTTGCACCCCAGATCAACCATCGAGATCGCCCTGCGGATGGCTTCCAATATTCTTTCAGCCTATGAAAGAAACCCAAAGACGGGCCTGCGAAAACGAGTTTATGTTTCGGCTCAATTCCGGGCCATTTTTCCAACAAATCTACCGTGTTCTTATGCTTTTCCAGTTCTTGAGCACATGTATCGCAGGCCTTCAAATGGACCTCCATCTCTTTCCCGGCCGCTTCATCGAGCTCCGAAAACAGATAGACCATAAGCTGTTCTCTGGCTGTTTCACATTTCATAGTTTAGAACCTCCTCACTGAAGTTCTGCTTGTTGAGAATTGACCTCAGCGCTTTTATGCCATAATACATTCGAGATTTAACCGTGTTCAATGGCA
>JAUXJX010000493.1 GCA_030624545.1 Bacteroidota bacterium
AGGGCTAGCGGCTTAAGTGGAATATCACGGCCAGGGATCCTAAATGTCTGCAACATCTCGTCTTGACTTTTGTATCACTTTTCCTTAAATTTCAACCAAACGGAATAATTCAACCAATCAAATACAGCAGAATTGGGCACGGGGAGAGGAATTCGTATTTCGAATCGTTATCTAGCATTTTAGTCGGCTTTATACCTCATGCTTGCGTTATCCAATATATCCAAATCATTTAATGGGATTCCCGCGCTTCATGATATCGACCTGCAAATCGAAGCCAGCCAGACGACGGTTCTAATCGGACCCAGCGGGTGTGGAAAATCTACCCTGCTTCGCATTATGATCGGGCTGATCCGGCCCGAAAACGGAACTGTTCGATTTGAGGAAAAAGAGGTAAACCCAACAACCGCTCGGGACTTGAGAAAGAAAATGGGATATGTCATCCAGGACGGAGGCCTCTTCCCCCACCTGACGGCACGAAAAAATATCAGCATCATGGCGGAATTCCTGGAATGGCCGGCGGATAGAGTAGACGGGCGCATCGACGAATTGATCGATCTAACGCAATTTCCAGCAGGAGGATTGCAGCGATTCCCTGCCGAATTGTCCGGCGGGCAGCAACAAAGGGTCAGCCTTATGCGAGCCCTGATGCTCGATCCCGATCTGCTTTTGATGGATGAGCCCCTTGGTGCCCTGGATCCGATGATCCGATTCGAACTGCAAACCGAATTAAAGGCGATCTTCCAAAAACTCAGGAAAACGGTGGCAATGGTAACCCACGACATGGGCGAGGCAGGCTTTTTCGGTGACACAATCGTGCTCATGCGGGAAGGCCGAATCGTGCAGCAGGCGGACCTGCAAACCTTGGTTAGGAATCCTGCTGATGAGTTCGTGACAAAATTCATCAACGCGCAGCGTAGTCCTTTGGAAACAATTGGGGAGACTCAGGCTTGACTTTGACCGGCATATTGATGCTCTTTCTGATCGGAACTTTGCCAAACCTGGCGGGCGAAGGAGAAACGCTTTTGATCAAGATAGGCTCGAAGAAGTTCACTGAGTCAGTGATTCTTGGCGAGCTGCTCAAACTGATTGCTGAGAGCACCGGCGCCGAGGCAGAACACCGGGCCGAATTAGGGGGAACGCGCGTCTTGTGGAACGCGCTCCGAAAAGGCGAGATCGATATCTACCCCGAATACACCGGCACGATCCGCCAGGAGATTCTCGCTTCACAGAATTTACAGGGCGATGAAGAGATCCGGGAGGCGATCAAGGATTACGATTTGCGCATGACCAAAGCGTTGGGCTTCAATAATACTTATGCAGTGGGTATGAAAAAGTCCGTGGCCCGAGAGTACGAAATCACGAAAGTATCCGACCTACGCAGATTCCCGGAATTGAGGTTTGGCTTCAGCAATGAATTCATGGATCGAGGTGACGGCTGGCCGAGCCTTAGGGAAAAATACAATTTGCCCCAAACCGACGTGCGGGGACTCGATCATGACCTCGCTTATCGCGGCCTGGAGCAAGGCACCATCCATGCAATCGATCTGTATTCCACCGATGCGGAAATCCAGTACTACGATCTGCAGATTCTGGAGGATGATCTTGAGCATTTTCCGATCTATAGTGCCGTAGTCCTCTATCGCGGCGACCTGGAACAGCGGGCGCCAAAAGTGGTCGCGGCTATATTGAAACTGGAAAGCGGTATAGCAGAGAGCGAAATGGTCAGTATGAACGCCCTCGTGAAGTTGGAGAAAAATAGCGAGGCGAATGTTGCAGCTGACTTTCTCTCTGATAAATTCGACTTTGAAATTGCGTCGATCGAGGCTGAGGGCATTTTTGATCGCCTTGTTGGAAACACACGCGAGCATCTGTATCTGGTGGGAATCTCGCTTGCCGGCGCCATCCTCATCTCCATACCGTTGGGCGTTTTTGCAGCCAAGAACACGAAAATCGGCCAGGTCATCCTGTCAGTTGTGGGCATTATCCAGACCATTCCATCTTTGGCGCTTCTGGTATTTATGATACCGCTGTTGGGAATTGGCGGCCCGCCTGCTATTGTTGCATTATTTCTATACAGCCTGCTGCCGATCGTTCGCAACACCTATGCCGGCCTGCATGACATCCCAATTCAGATTCGTGAATCGGCGATTGCGCTGGGCCTGCCGCCTGGTGCTCGCTTGAGATTGATCGAACTCCCCATGTCGTCGCGATCAATCTTGGCCGGAATCAAAATTTCGGCTGTAATAAACGTCGGTACCGCCACTCTTGGAGCGTTGATTGGCGCGGGAGGGTATGGTCAGCCCTTATTAACCGGCATCAGGCTGGATGACACCGGCCTCATTTTGCAGGGAGCCGTTCCTGCCGCCGCACTTGCACTCATCGTGCAGGGACTGTTCGATCTGGCAGAGAGATGGTTCGTGCCGAAAGGTCTGCGGTTGCAGAGCCAGGATGGGTGAGGGGACTTATGAAGAGGCAATTGAAGAATTCCGGAGATATCATGGAGTTACTAACGAAACAAAAGAACTTCAGTCTGATTTCAATGGACCCGGAGACGATGTCCAACCATTTTGCGGAGGACGTAAAAACCGGACTAACCGGCACGCCGAAGTCTCTGATGAGTAAGTATCTCTACGACGAAGAAGGATCACGCTTGTTTGAAGAGATTTGCACGCTTGAGGAGTACTACCTAACGCGGGCAGAGCGCGAGATTCTCCAGTCGCAGGCCGCCAACATTTCCGCCAAATTTTCCGAGAGTATTTCTCTGGTAGAGCTTGGCAGCGGAAACGCGGAGAAGACGCGTCTGTTGATCGAAGCCTTTTTGGGACGATTCGGCGAGCTTTGTTATGTGCCAGTAGATATTTCCAGGACT
>JAUXJX010000345.1 GCA_030624545.1 Bacteroidota bacterium
ATGGCGTCCGGCGGCGTCATTTCCAGCGCCCAGGGGTACATGACGACCTCACCAAAGCCGTGGTAATCTACTGCAAGTGCAAACCGTTCACGTTCCGCCAATTTCATCAGTGCCCGGGTTTCGCCCTCGGAACCGGGAGCAGCTCCCCGATAATACCAGCTCCGGATTTCATCCCTTCCCCCATTTCCCCAGTTGAAATCGTAGTTTCGATTGAGATCTACGCCATCGACCTTGGGCTCAAATATGCCGTTCTCATTGTTATCCCGCAAATTCTTTCGCCACCACGGGAATTTGCGACCCTCGGAAAGCACGTAGTCGTAGCCATCGGGATTGAGGCACGGAACAACCCAGATGGCCATGTTATCCAGCCAACGCCTCACCTTTTTTTGCTGATTGTGGTCCATTAAATAGCGGATAATTCCCATGCACACATCTATCCCCAATGGCTCTCGCGCATGCTGGCCTGCCATGAAAAGGACTGCAGGTTCGTCCTCCACCCTTTTCACATTGCCGGAAATCTTCACGGCCCGAATGGGCTTATTATGAAATTGTGATTTACCGATATCCTGAACCCTGAGTAATTCCGGATGCAATTCAGCCAGGGAATCGATCTCCCGAAGAATATCATCATAAGCGCGGTAGGTCGAATCAACGTTGGATTGGTGAACTTCTTCGACAACCGCTGCCGGAATCCCCTTGCGGTACAAGGAAAGCACGTCCTTGAATCGGCCATTCACTTCACCATAGTCCGGAAGGTATTCATCATTGGAGATGAACTTCATTTGCCGCAACTGGTCCATCTGAAGCTTACTCTGGGGAAAAATTCGAATGACCACCTCATCCCGTATCGAGTTGTTTCTCTTCCATTGACGCAGATAAGAATAGAATGCGGCGAATACCATTAGACAGATTATTCCGACTGTAATCACATATCGTGATTGTGAAGAAGGCCTCATGCCGGCGAACATGTCGTGCTTTTTTCTGAGAAGGAGTTCATTCAAACACCGAATTAAGTTTCCAGGCAGGATTTCACGGAGATAAAATGCAAATGAATATTATAAAAGGAACCGCCAACAATAACCCCGTCCTCCGGCTGCGTGGCAATCAACAGTTGTTTTCCGGCCAGTTCTCCAGTTCGTCCACGAGATAGTCTATCACTTCGTCTTCGTGGATCATCCTTTCCTTCACCCCTTTTTTGTAAACCAGTGCAGACCCTTTTCCGAAGGCGAGGCCAATGTCCGCTTCCCTGGCCTCACCCGGGCCGTTCACGGCACAGCCCAGAATGGATACGGTCAGATTCTTCTCTTTATATTTTTCCAGTTGTTCTTCCACCTTACTGACGATCGAAATAAGATCCACTTCAATCCGCCCGCAGGTCGGGCACGCCACAACGTTGACCCCATAATTTCGCAAGCCAAGAGATTTGAGAATCTCGAAGCCAACCTTAACCTCGTCAACAGGATCTTCGGTCAGGGAAACACGAATCGTGTCCCCAATCCCCTGATACAGCAGTGTTCCAATACCGATGGAGGATTTGATCGAACCCTTTTCCTTTAATCCGGCTTCCGTAACGCCCAAATGCAGCGGAAAATCAACCCTTTCGGATAGCATCTGGTAACACTGAATCATAGTCGGCACGTCGGAGGCCTTGACGGAGATGACGATGTCGTCGAAGCCGAAGTCCTGGCAGATCTCCACGTTGCGGATCGCGCTCTCGACCATGGCTTCCGGGCTGGGATAGCCGTATTTCTCAAGCAGCTCACGCTCGACGGAACCGGAGTTCACTCCGATGCGAATCGGAATGTCCCGTTCCTTTGCCGCTTTCAAAACCGCCCCGACTCGCTCAACGGAGCCGATGTTGCCGGGGTTGATGCGGATTTTATCCGCACCGGCCTCAATGGCCCGAAGCGCCATCCGATAGTTGAAATGGATATCCGCAACAAGGGGAACCTTGACGCGCCTTCTGATTTCGGCAAACCCGTCGGCGGCCTTATCGTCGGGCACGGTGATGCGCACGATTTCACAGCCCACTTCTTCCAGCCTGTTGATCTCGGCAACGACCGCTTCCACATCTTCCGTCTTCGGTGTGGTCATGGACTGCACCGTAATAGGTGCATCGCCGCCTATTTTCACATCGGCTACGCTTACCTGCCTCGTTTCGCGCCTCGGGATCATTCAGAGAATTCCTGCTCGCATTGTGTCGAATATGAGAATCAAATTTTACAAATGTATCGGCTCAGTGATTGGTTTACAGTGACATAAGTATAAAGCCAGACCAATACAAAATCAATAGAAAATTGGCTCCCCAATAAGGGAGCTATAGGGTCCGCATTTCTATTTCTCGACAGGTCCACTTGAGTGCATTACAGGGAAGTGAATATATATGGATAAGGTGTAGCTATCTTTCGAATGGTCGGGCAGGCAAAATGACAGTGAGCCCTACCGGCCCACTTATTATTCCATAAACAGCTCCGCAATTCTCCGTGGAGCATCGCCATATCTCGCACCGGAAAGATTGCATAGCAAGGCCACCACAACTTTCGACTCGGGATAAATGATCAAATAGGCGGTACCCCCAACCGATCCGCCGCCGTGTGCCCTCCATTTGCGACCCTGATCATCCACACCAACACTCCAGCCGATGCCATATCCGGTTGTCTCGCCCGAATTTGTTTTCTGAGAAGTAAACAGAAGATCCAGAGTGGATTGCCGCAAGAATCCGGCTTCCAGGTGTGAAGTTCCAAATCGGACCAGGTCCTCAGTATTTGAAATGAATCCGCCGCCTGCCCATTTGTAGCTATTATCAACAAATGCAGCGTTTAAAACCATGCCGCTGTCATTGAGAACATAAAATCTCGTTCGATAAGCAATCAGACTGTCCGTATGATCTGCAATGATATGGCGCATGCCAAGGGGGCGAAACACGTTCTCGCGCATGTAGGTCAAGAAATCCGTCCCGGCCTGGCTTTCGACTGCTGCGCTGATGAGATTCCATGCATAGCTCGAGTAGGAGTAGCGCTCACCTGGCATAAACAGGAGCGTGTCAGCCTGAAAGATGTCCAAGCCTTCCAGGACTGTGGAGTACTTTTTTGAGTTCAAGAATTCCCGGCCGCGGTAGTGCCGAATCCCTGCAAGGTGACCGGCAAGATTGCGGAGCGTGACCTTGCCGCGCTTTTGCGGAAAAGAGGACACATAATCTTGAACCGGGGCATCAAAATCGAGTTTCTCTTGCTCATATAGCAGCGCAACAGCGGCGGCGGTTACAGGCTTGGAGATACTGCCGATGCGGAATTTGGTCAGCGGTGTTACGGCCGTCCGATTTTCCACGTCGGCATAGCCGAAGCCCTCTGACCAGACAATTTCACCATTCACACCTACTGCTACAGAAAAACCGGGCGGCTTTCGTTCCGCTTTGAAATCAAGAAGAATCTTCCTTCCCTTTTCAATCGATTCCTTGTATTGCGAAGAGGCCGGCGCCTGGGCAATGGACAGTTCGGCTTGTGACCAGATGAATCCGGTGACCCAAATGAGGGCCAGAATTCGAAGATATCGTCCGAAAGAATCTGATAATCTGTTCATCGATCTGCTCCTTCCATAATCTTTAGTTCAAAAAAATCAAAAGGCTCAAGGAGATTTTTCTCGCAATTAGTCTGGATTATTCACAAAATCTCACCGCCAAGGCGCCAAGATCGCCAAGAAAA
>JAUXJX010000390.1 GCA_030624545.1 Bacteroidota bacterium
ATATTTTTCGACATACAGAGGCAATTACCTGAATTTAAGACGCATTTAGATTGATCCTAGCTAGGGAGGAATCTCTCATCCCGAATCACTCTATGGCTAAAATTGCTTTTTTTGCGCGGATAACCGGATTGAAAAATTCACACTGGAGGAGTGACGGGAAGGGAGGTGAGTAATAAGTTTTATTGAATTAGGACGCGTGCTGTTGTAAATTGACAACAATTAAGGAAGACTTCACGAGGCGAAAAATTAATGGACATATATGCGACGGTTTAATGGCAAAATTTCTCTCTTCTTGGTTTTTTCGCTTCTGCAATTCTTCGTGCCGATCTTAAGTGTCGCGGCAGATCTGCCTTGCTGTGAAAGTCAAGAAATGCAATGCTGCCAAAAAGAGTATCCGGCACGAATTGTATGTTGTATTGGTGATGCCGACAGCGGACTCGATGAATCCGTGCCGATTCAGGCAGTTCTTCAAGAACAGAGTATTCCTTTTCTTTCATTTCACATAATCTTTATCACAGGTAATTCGAATCAAACAATCTCGAACAACGCCAATCAAGCGCTAGAAATCAATCTTCACGATATCCTTCAGTCAACCAACAAGCTCTATAAAAAACTTTCCACTTTCCTGAATTGATTCCTCCTTTCTGTGGGTGAAGTACGCCCTCAGAGTCCCTCTCACATTTTAGATTAGCTCTGTCTGAAATCTATTCTGAGTCTTCTCAGCGAGGTTTACCAGAGACTTTCTCGATCTTTTTGAGTCTAAAGGTCACGCGTAATCGATCCATCTTGAAGGTTATTAATAACATAATGAGACATAAAAATTTGAGGCAGGCAGTGAAATACATAATTCTGAAAGCTATTCTCCTACTCCAATGCATCGTGGTTTATGCACAGCAGCGAGAAGTCGGAGAAGATTCCTTGGGTGGACTAATTCAAGAAGCCCTGAGAAATAATCTACTGATCCAATCCTTTGAACAGCGCGAGCGCGCAATGTCGCAGCGGGTGCAGCAGGTATCATCTCTCGATGATCCGGTGTTGGGCTATGCACGCTGGTCGTCAAGCGTTGAGACGCGAGTTGGACCGCAGCAAAACGTGTTCATGCTCTCGCAGCGACTGCCATTTTTTGGCAAGTTGCGTTTGAAAGGCCATATGGCAAAACAAGATGTTGAGGTCGCTCAGCAGGCTTATGAGATTGTCAGGCGCGATGTCGCCTATGAAGTCAAAGTCGCTTACTTCGATCTGTTTTGGATCGATCAATCGCTGGACATTCTGGAAGAGTACCATCGCTTGCTGCAGAGCTTTCGGGAAGTGGCTACGCGCAAATATGCCACTGGCGCCGGCATCCAGGCAAATGTATTGAAGGCCCGGGTAGAGATTTCTTCCATCGAAGAAAGGCGGCTAAGCTTTGCAAAAATGCGGGAAGGAGCAGTAGCCCGGCTGAAAGCTCTTTTGGGCCGCGAAGGAAAAGCACAGATCGGCGCTGTATCCACCATAGACACGACGCTTTATACCCTTTCAGAACAAGAATTGCTGCGAAATGCAATGGACGCAAGACAGGAACTCCAGGCGGCGCAAGCGAAGATCAAGAGAGCGGATTTCGGAATTCAACTGGCCAAAAGGAACTACTGGCCGGATCTGACGCTGAGCGCCGCTTACATTACCATTCCTGGAGGCAGAACCGTCGTGCCTGATGACGGAAAAGATCCGTGGTCAATTCAGGCCAGTATTAACCTGCCCATGTGGTTCGGAAAACGCAAGGCGGCCGTGGAGGAGGCCCGGGCGGCCCGCAATGCCAATCGGATGAGCTACAAGAATCTTAAAAACGAAGTTGAGGCAGAAATTCGGGATCTGTATGCCCGTCTCAAGGCTGCTGAGCAGACAGTCAGCCTGTACCGCATTCAATTGATTCCCGATGCAGAACGAACTTTACGATCTTCCCTGTCCAGCTATCAGACTGGGACATTGGATTTTCTGTCACTGCTGGACAGCGAGCGGATGCTGCTGCAATTCCGCTTGGCTTATATAAAAGAACTTGCCAATTACCGGCAGCAGATTGCCGGGCTTCAAAGAGCGGTTGGCCGTGAATTTCTATGATTGAGACTTTTTGACCATAACCAAAAAGGAGAGAACGATGCGTCCTATTTCCAGGCTTCTTATGTTAGCAGCCCTGATCATTGCCGCGCCGAATTTGAACGGCTGCGGAAGTGAAAGTGAAGTAACCCAGACCGTCGGTAATTATTCCATCTCACTGAAGATAAATCCTGATCCGCCGGCGGTTGGACTAAATACCTTTGAGATTGGAATTTCCGATCCGTCGGGTTCGCCTGTTGATGATGCCATAGTCCATATTCACTATTCCATGCCGGCCATGGCTGGAATGCCGGCGATGCAAGGCGAATCGGAGACGAAACACGCGGGAAACGGCAAGTATCGGGCAGAAATTGATCTGGGCGCCGGCGGCAAATTTCCGTGGGATGTTCGCGTAGAGATAGTTCAAGACCAAGATATTCTGGCGGTAACACAATGGCAGGTGACGCCGGGCAGCAAGGGTACTGGTATTATTTCCGGTGAAGGAGAACTCGACTATTATACCTGCACAATGCACCCATCAGTAAAACAAGAGGATCCGGGGACATGCCCCATCTGTGCCATGGATCTGACACCGGTTTACAAAGAAGGCAGCGTGCCCACTTCTCCTGGTGTTGGTAAAGCGGCGCCTACTGTCAGCATCCCCCTCTATCAACAGCAGCTTATCGGCGTGCAATGGGATACGGTTAAGATCAGGCAGGTTAACATGACCATCCGGACAGTCGGGCATGTGGCCTACAACGAAAGCCTTATTGCCAGCGTAAATCTGAAATTCTCAGGATGGATCGAAAAGCTGTATGTGGATTACACCGGTCAATTCGTTAGAAAGGACCAACCGCTTTTTGAGATTTACAGCCCCGAACTTGTATCCACCCAGGAGGAATATCTGCAACTATTGCAATCTGAGTCTCGAAAAGCGGCGGCGACCGAGCCGGGCAGTCGGAGTTCTAAGAACTATGGTGATGCTCGACAATTACTGGAAACAGCGCGGCAGCGTCTGCTTCTGTGGGATATTTCCGAAACGGAGATTGAGCGCATCATAAAACGAGGCAAGCCCGCCACTCAGATAACCTTTTACTCACCGATTACCGGTTACGTCATAGAAAAAAATGTCGTGAAAGGGCGCCATGTGAAAGCCGGTACCGATCTTTACACAATTGCCGATCTTTCCAAAGTCTGGGTTCACGCGGACATATATGAGTATGAACTCCCACTTATCAGAATTGGCCAAAAAGCATCTGTCACCCTTTCTTATGATCCCCGGGCAATTTACAACGGGGAAGTCGACTATATCTATCCGACCTTACAGGAAAAGACCCGTACAG
>JAUXJX010000455.1 GCA_030624545.1 Bacteroidota bacterium
CTGCCTGCCGTCTTCAACACAAACCCATTAAATGTCTTCGTTGCCCCGGAAAAGGTCGAATCAGAGGGAAGCGTCCCGCTCCCATCCGTACTGCTCCAACTCACCGTCCCGCTATAATCGGTCTTGTTGTTGCCATGCTCATCCTTTGCCGTAACCACCACACCGTCAAAACTCACTCCAGCCGTCCTGCTGCCGGGCTGACCGGTAATGGTAAAATAGGTTAGAGCCCCGGGATTAAGGGAGAAGCTGGAAGAGACCCCCGATTCGATATCCGTTCCGGTGCTCGTCTGTGTCGTTACCGTTGCAGTGTAGGATGATCCGGTTGTCGTGTTATTGGTTACATTGGCTATCAGAATGGTAACCGAAGAACTCGACCCCACTGCTGCCCCCGCACCATCTCTCGTTATGGTTGCAGTGGTTCCTGATCCTGTTGCGCTCAGGCCTCCGTCAACGCCTGAACTTGGACTGGCCAGAGAAACTGTGCCTGCATTAAATCCCGCAGGAAATTCAATAGTCAACTTTCCATTGGCGGGCCATACGGCTCCGGTTGTAAACGACACGATGTAAATCGACTGCTCGCCTACCGTTGAGTTGTTGGGAGTAACCGACACACTCGTGAGTGCTCCCATAACATTTGTTGGCATGAAAAGTGCCAATAATATTATGAAGAAGAGAAGAGCTGATCTTAAGCCAGAGCTATTGTTAAATTTCATGTGGTTGCCAACCTTAAACACTCCTGAATGGCGTTAAGATTCTTCTGCAATTAATTACTTTGTCCGATGGACACGGTGGCCTGGATTGTAGATTTCTTATCATCATCCGACGGTTCATTAAATAGAGATGCCGAAAGGTCATACCTGCCTTGCGCGGGGTTTTTAATATTCGCAAATGAGATTTCATATATGGTGCCGGCCGGCAGAACGGCCCCCTGTCCGGTTCGACTCAAGAACAAAACCTGATTCTCTACCCTGGATTGTATTCCTCCATTGATTGTATTCGATCCTGCAAGTAAAACTCCTGACAAGTCAAAATCGGGGCGAAACTCAATTTGGAATTGGGCGTTTGCCAACAAAGGTTCTCGTAACGAGAATGTCATCACATAAATTGAGCGTTTCCCCGGTATTTTGTCGAGGGGCTCTATGGATAAGCTATCAATCTTACTTTGCTGAGAAAACAATAAGGTCGGGAAAAGAAATGGCAATATTGCAAGAAAGATGTTTTTCCGTTTCATTAATCCGAATTCCTTTTCAGGATCTATTTTAGTAGCGCTCTCAAAAGGATAATAAAACCCTTGCCCTCGTTTTCAGCTAATTTGAGGTTCTTCTTGGCGTTCTTGTATGAAGGGTTGATCTTTAAGGCAGCACGAAATTGCGCAATTGCTTTGAGGAATGTATTCCGGCATTCAATCAAATAAGCCACTCCCAGCCTATTATGGACATCCGGGTAATTAGGAGATTTTTCCAATTTCTGTTTCAATTTATCGATATACTCTGATAGAAGTTCCTCATCTTTTCCCTTACCGCCGAACATGAAGCGTAAATAAAACTCTTCGTCAAAATGATTTTCTATCTCGTAATTATCTGAATATTCAATTTCGTTAAGCAAATTGAGTGCGGCCTCGAAACTTCCATTCTGGATTTCTTTCATTGCCTCGCGTAAATTCGGCTGATCGAAATAGGAATTGATATCAACAGCCTTTTGTAGGTGATCAAGAACCTTCCGTTGCCGTAAAGGGCTTGGTATCATCTCCGAGGAATTCGGAGCATCAACCATACTGGCCAAATATACCTTGCCCAGGGTAAAATGGGCAGAATCATAAGAAGGATTGATCTCTAAGGCTCTGTCAAACGCATCTATTGAATTCACGAAGTCGTTTTTTTTCAAAAAGGCCATCCCAAGAGAATAATGAAGATCAGGATAATTGGGAACAACCTCAATTGCCTTGTTATATATTTCAATACCTTGCTCAAACAGTTCCGCTTGAACATGAGCATTACCAAGATTAATGTATGATTCGACGCAGTCACTGTCGTGGGAAATGGCCTCCTGGAAACAGTCAATCGCTTCCGTGAGAAGATTCCTCTTCAACAGTACAAGTCCCATTTTGTTCAGAGACTGTGTATGATTTGACTCTTTTACCTTTCTGTGAACATAAGAAAGCAGTTCCCAATCCGTTGACACAACTCCGTGCTTTTCTTCGAGAATGGATTTTATCTGTTCGTCTGTTGCACCCTCGTCAAGCTCGAATTGATAGTCATCCAAGACATGGCCGTTTTCAGATATTTGGGATACGATCTTGGATTGATCAGGAAGGTAGGCGGTCTCGACAAAAAGCTCTCGATCTCCCAAACGAATCGAGTTCGAAAAACCTGATTGATGCATGACGAATCTCCCGAGGGATGAGGGCTCCCTTTGTTTCAAAATGACACACTGACAAATATTGGAATACTATAATCCGGTTGCGGAAACTCATTCACTTAATATCGTTCTGAGATCTACAAAAACCGTTCCAATATGCACACTTATACTTAATTATTATCGACTTATCTCGGGAATTCCTTAATTATTCTCGCTTTAGCCCAGTTTCAGCAATCCATCCTGAATTCGAACCATGGCTTTCTCCAGATGGTCCATTGAAGCGGCGAAAGAGATTCGCACATGATTCGGACTTCCAAATGCATTTCCCGGCACCAAAGCTACCTTTTCTTCTTCCAGCAAATAGTTGCAGAGATCGAATGAGTCAACAATCTGGCGATCTCCGTATCGACGACCCAACAATCTCGAAACGTCGGGAAACATGTAAAACGTACCAAGACAAGGTTGACATTTAACGCCTTCCATTTGGATGAGGATGTCATAAACGTAATCACGCCTTTGCTTGAATACTTTTACCATGGCCTCCACACAATCCTGCGGCCCATTTAATGCCGTCACCGCAGCCCATTGAGAGACCGAGGTGGGGTTCGAGGTCATGTGACTCTGAATTTTGCTCATCTGCGAAATGTACTCTACCGGGCCTGCCCCGTATCCGATACGCCATCCGGTCATTGCATA
>JAUXJX010000380.1 GCA_030624545.1 Bacteroidota bacterium
AGGAGAAAATATGGGAAATGGCTGGTTGGAAAACAAGGGGCTTTAACGCGGCCTAAGGGTACTTTTTTGAATATGAACGGGATCAACAGGATTTCAGGGTTATGCAATGCTGCGCGAAAATCAATGCTCTGCCCATCCAGTTAGTGCTGTCTTTGGGATAAGTACTATTCACCCGAAATAAAGCTCTTTGTTCAAAAACGGAATCAAGGCCATATTCAAACCTTGCACATATAGCTCCTTTCGGTCTATACCTCCTTTCGTAAAATAGCCGACCGCTCCCTGCTTCTGCTTGGTATTCTCATCGCCGGTGATATGATCCATCACGTCCCCGAGTTCCTCTCCGTTTAGCAGTCTCTTTGACACCTCTTCGGGGAGCTCAAAATGGCAGGATGTGCCAAAGCCGGTGCGGCCCATTTCATCCATAATACACATGCAGCCGAAGGCAAACCATCTTGAATAAATCTGTTGTATGCCGCCTTCAATTCCGGCGAAAAACTGCGCATCGAGGCTTCGTTCTCTATTTATCATTCTCAAATTCTCGGCTCGATTTTGCGCACCTCGAAACGTCTCTTCGTTAACCGGTTGGACAGGGACGTTCGAATCCACTTCAAGCCCCATCACCTCCACCTCGGAGAAATATTTTGAAAAAGCTATCTTAACAGCTTCAATCTTTACGGGATTCTTAGAACCGACAAGGATTTTCATGAAGGCAATATGGAAATGAGATGATATTCAAAATAAGATTAGCCAGGAATTTTCACGAATTGGCATGAATAAAAAGACAAATGGATTGAGGTGAGGATTTTGAAATCTTTATTCATGAAGATTCGTGTACATTCGTGGCAAAACATTCACTCCAAAATCTTGACAACAGCACAAGTAAAATCATCACTCTGTGGCGCACCCCTTACGTGCTGATTTACATCCTCTTCAATTGCCGACAAGATTTCACTCGCGTGTTCTTCTCTATGGTTGTCAACAACGGCCATCAATCGATGCTCTCCGTAATCTTCTTCTTTTTTATTCCACGCCTCCGTGACGCCGTCGGTAAAAAAGACCAAAACATCATGCGGCTGCAGACTCATTTCTTCTATTTCAAAGGGCACTTCCATGATGCCGAGGAAAACACCACCTGTATTTAACACAAGCGGCTCCCTCACTCCCCGGCGAAAAATGTAGGGTGGATTATGTCCGGCATTGATACTCATCAACTTATTTTCGGCTTGATCGTACAAGCCGAACCAACAGGTGGCATATTTGTCAGGTGTAGTCGAACCGATTAAGGCCTTGTTCATGCTCAGCACCAATGTCGGCAAGTTGAAGTCGTCCCGAAACAGATTCAAATAGGTTTCCAGGCAGGAGAAAATGGTCGAAACGATAAGCGCAGCCGGAACGCCTTTTCCGCTCACATCCGCAATGAAGAACAGTGTTAGGCGGTCGTTAATTTTGACGATATTGTAATAATCACCGCCAACTTTTCGGGCGGGAATCAGGCGAGCGACCACTTCTATGTCCCGAAACTCCGGCAACGACGCTGGCAATAACCGCTGCTGGATTTCGCGCGCGGTTTGCAGCTCTCGCTCGAGAGCCACCGACTCGATCTGGATTTCGGTCAATTGGGCGTTTTCTATCGAGATGGCGCACTGTGACGCAAGCGTGCCGAAGATGTTTAGATCGGCTTCAGTGAAACTCGCTCCATCCCTTTTATTTATCACTTCCATCACCCCTAGCAATTTCCTCTTTCGGACAAGAGGAACACAAACCATTGAGCGAGTCCGAAATTTGGTTTTTTCATCGAACTCCCGGCTGAAGCGATAGTCTTTGTAACAATCTTCGATCAATAGAGGTTTTCTATGTTTTGCAACCCAGCCGGCAATGCCCTCTCCCATTTTTACACTGTATTTCTTGACCAGGGCGCCCTTCTCCCCTGTCGCAACCTTAAAATGAAGCATTCTGTCGCGGGGATCGTACAGTAACAGCGAACTTGCTTCAGCATTCATTACGGTCTTGCTGCCCTCCATGATCTCGCTCAGCAAAACGCCCAAAGGTTTCTTCTCTGAAATTTTGAGTGAAACCGTATGAACAAGATTCATTTGGTCAAGCAGATATTGGAGATGTGTCAAAATCTTCTTGTTCTTCCTTTTTTTGACAAAGATCTGTAGCCCGTCATCGATCGCCTCCTTTAGCTCTTTCGTGTCCCAGGGCTTGATAATATACTTGTGAACTGTGTAGACGTTAAGAGCCTTTATGATTTCCGGAGTATGGCGGGAATCTGCCAAGACGACTTTGATCAAATCCGGGTATTTGCCGGTCAGGGATTTGAGAAATTCGACACCCGTGCTTTCGCCCAATTCCTGCTCGGCTATGACTAGCTGAACGGTATTGTGCCTTAATATCTTTCTTGCTTCTTTGGGACAACGCGTCGTATGAATATGATAGAATTTCCCTAGTTGGGATTCGAAGGAATGCAAGTCTGCTTCGGAGGGGTCAATGTAAAGAATATTAAGTTTAATCTTGCTCATCAGAAATTTCAAATAGATGTTGGTAGCTATGCAAATTTGCTTTTCATAATACAAATAAATTTCGCGACACACAAATAGAATAGAAACATAGAAAGAAACCCCGGGGTCTTGGAAACCCTGGGGTTTTGTTGTTTGTTGGCATTCATTTCAAAAAGTACCTCTCCAGACCCATCGGCAACTCAACGGCATAATCCAAAACAAACTCCTCGTATTCTTTCCCTGTTACGAAAAACTTCTTAAGAAAATCCGGATCATATAGGCTTTCCTTTCTAAATCCAATAAATTCCAAATAATTCGAAAAGGACCATAGGCGCAAGTCTTTAATCATTTTCGCCTTCAACGGATTGGCGTGAATGTAGCGGCAAAGGTGAATCAAATAGTTGTCTTTGTTGACATGAGTCTTCCCCTGACGCTTCAATTCGAAGGGAAGTGCCGTCTCTTTGCCAGCTTGAACAATAATTGTGAATTTGTCAAGAAATTATTTTCAGAAAAAGAATTTTTTTTGTGATTTATCCGGAGGGTGATGCGAGGTTTAGGGATTGAAGACACAAATGTCGTGCCTACCGTTATGGAGCCGATCGCAAAAGTGGCCGTTCGAAGCCGGCCATCAATTTTGGTTTAAGATGACCTTTATGTTTTCCAGGGTGATTTCCGACACTTTATCCAGCTTCCCAGTTTCGAGAATGCGGTCGAAATCTTCTATGTTAGCACCAATCACGCCTGAAGTAAAATTCAAATAATCGTAAAAGCGTATTCCATTGATCACACACGTGTTGACCGCCTGCCGAAATCGTGTTCCGCCGCCATCGTCCTGAAAAGTATAGGCTAAATAGCCAATCATATTTTCGGTTTTGTGAATCCAATATACAAATCGGTCCTCATAATTTCTGCCTCCCCCCTCCTTTGCAAATGTAATCTCAATTTTGTGATATGGCTCACCCAACACCATAGCGGCC
>JAUXJX010000237.1 GCA_030624545.1 Bacteroidota bacterium
AGGATAGCCCCAGGCACGGTAGGGCCGTGGCGCGTTGGGAAACTTGCGACGCAGCGCCCAGATAGATGCAAATGTAAGGATGTTAAAAATTGTCGACGTGAAGGAAAAGAAATCGATTAGTGCTTCGTAGGCGCTGTCCGCGAATCCTGCGCCCATGAGCAGAACCGATGCCCAAAATGCCTGCACAAGAATTGCGACGTTTGGGGTTTTGTGTTTGGGATGTATTCTCTCCAGCTGCCGGATGAACAATCCATCATGCGCCATGGCATACCAGGTGCGCGACTTACACAAGATCTGCGTACTCACATTGCCAAAAGTATTCAACATGACGGCAACCGATATCAGTGTGCCTCCGGCCAGGCCGATGGCCTTGTTCATGGCGGCAGTGGCTACCCAGGGCGATCCTTGGATTTCGGGAACGGATAGCTGGTAGAGGTAGGCGCTGTTGGCGGCAAGATAGAGCAGCATGACCCCGGAAATACCCAAAAACAGCGCCAACGGCAGGTTGCGGCGCGGATTGCGGATTTCCTCGGCGACATAAGTAGAGCCTTCCCAGCCGCTGTAGGCAAAGAAGCCATAGCGCATTGCCGCGCCAAAGGCCAACATGGTAGACCAGTTGAATTCCTCCGGCCAAAAAGGAGTCGAAAAATTCGCAATATCCCCCCCCTTGGAAAAACATACCGAGATGATGGCTCCAATAGCCACCAGTTTCAAGAATCCAAAGACATTTTGAATGACCCCGCTCAAAACTACACCGAAGCAGTGACTCGCCGAATGGCCCCAAATGACCACGAGAGCAATGATAATCTTGATAAGATGTGAGTAATATCCGCCGGTCAGACTCGCATAAAATTCATTGCCGTATTCGGCAAAAACCAGTGCAACTGCCGCGATGGCGGCTGTCTCCGACACGAAAAACATGGCCCAGCCGCGCAGAAATGCCACAATCGGTGGATAAGCCGCTTTCAGATATGCATAGGGCCCGCCCGACTTGGGCATCATGGCGACCAGCTCGGCATAGAGAACAGCGCCCAACAGCGTCGCAATCCCGCCAAGAATCCAGACACCATAATAGAGGCTGACCGAGGCCACCAACAACATGATCGGGGCCGGCGTTCTGAAAATCCCCGAACCGATAATCCGGCTGATAATTATGGAGAACGCCTCGGTGATGCCAAGGCGGCGGTTGAGCTCTGTTTCCTCTGAGAAGAGTTCTTGTTCGGTGAATTGATGTTTGGTTGGCATCGTTGTGCGGATCGGTCAAATCAAGATCTGCCACTGAGACACCGAGAACACAGAGAAAAACCTCACTCAGTGATCCCTGCACACCGCAAGTGGGTCTGTATCTCTGTGGCACATAATTCCAATCATTAGGTGTATAGATACACAAAGATTGATTTGGAGTCAACGATTTATTGATGTTGCAATAAGAATTCATCATTCGAAGCGTTCTTGAAATACTGGTAAATAATTCGTACTATCTTTTCGCTAAAGATTACTGCCACAGAGGCGCAGAGAACACGGAGAAAAGCTAAAATGCTGTCTTCTTCACTCTGTGCCCTCTGTGGCTCTGTGGCCAAAATGGAGATCAAAATGCCCGAAGAGTATCACAACGAAGTTGAACCAACCGTTTGCATGTCCGCTAACGACATAGTCGACGCCATCTCTTTCGAGCTTGAGATTCGGCCCGAACAGGTCAAGAACACCATCGAGCTTTTGGATCAGGAAAATACGATTCCGTTCATTGCAAGGTATCGGAAGGAAGTAACCGGTAAGCTGGACGAGGAGCAGATCCGCAGCATTCAAACGCAAGTAACCTATATGCGCAATCTGGAAGAACGCAAGCAGACCATTCTCAACACCATTCACGAACAGGGCAAGTTAACGGCCGAGCTGCGGGACCAGATCTGCCAGGCCAAAAAACTGCAGCAGGTGGAAGATCTTTATCTTCCTTATAAACCGAAGCGCAAAACCAGGGGCACCGTGGCGAAGGCACGTGGGTTGGAGCCACTGGCGCTGCTAATCTGGGAGCAGAAAACCACGGACGGAACACCCGAGGAACTGGCGCTGCCATTCGTAGACGAAGAAAAGGAAGTGCCCACCGTCGCAGATGCCTTGCAGGGGGCGCGGGATATGGTCGCCGAAATGATCTCGGACCGGGCCAAGATCCGGCAGATGGTGCGGGAATACACCTTTCACAATGGTCAATTGAGCAGTGAAGCCAAAGATCCGGACAAGCGTTCAGATTTCGAAATGTATTATGAATATGCTGAGCCGTTGAAACAGATCCCGCCTCATCGTATCCTGGCCATGAACCGTGGCGAGCAAGAAGGGGTGCTGCGCGTTGGCGTCCAGCTTGAAACAGAGCGGCTTCTCAACTTGCTGGGACAGGTAATCGTCACTGAACCGCTCTCTATTTTCACATCGCACCTGGAGGAGGCCCTATCCGATTCCTACCAGCGTTTGATCGCTCCATCAATCGAGCGGGAACTGCGCAATCAACTTACTGAAAAGGCGGACCGGCATGCCATCAGAATTTTCGCGGCAAACCTGCGCAACGTGCTTCTCCAGTCGCCGATTCGTGGCAAACGCATCATGGGAATCGATCCCGGTTATCGCACCGGCTGCAAGGTCGCCGTCATCGACGAGACAGGCAAGTACCTGGAGGGAAGCACCATTTATCCCCATCCACCTCAGAATGACAGGGATGGCGCAAAACGAACCATTTTCGAGCTGGCCAACAAACATTATATCAACATTATTGCCATCGGCAATGGCACGGCTTCCCGCGAAACCGAACAGCTTGTGGCCGAAATCATCCAGGACCAGCTTCCGGACGTAGTCTACGCCATCGTCAATGAAGCGGGCGCATCTGTCTACTCGGCCTCGGATATAGCGAGGGAGGAGTTCCCGGACCTGGAGGCCGGCATGCGCGGCAATATCTCCATTGCCCGGCGCCTCCTCGATCCCCTGTCCGAGCTGGTAAAAATCGATCCCAAATCGATCGGTGTGGGTCTCTATCAGCACGATGTGAATCAAAAAGAGCTGAATGAATCATTGGATACCGTGGTGGAATCGGTCGTTAATTTCGTCGGTGTTGATTTGAATACGGCGTCCACCGCGCTGCTAAAACATGTGGCAGGATTGAATGCCAGGCTGGCGAAGAACATGGTGATCTATCGGGAAAAGAACGGTACATTTAAGAACCGCGATCAGCTCACAGAAGTAAGCGGCATGGGACCGAAAGCCTTCGAGCAGTGTGCGGGATTTCTGCGCATCCCGGATAGCGACAACATGCTGGACCGGACGGCCATCCACCCGGAGTCATATAAAGCCACGGAACAATTGCTGAAAATACTGGATTTGGATTTCGAGACCGTGCGACTGCGGAGCGAATTTTTGAGCGAACAAATTCTTGAAAGGGGCCTGAAACCACCCGAACTGGCCGCCCAGATTGGCGTCGGTGAGCCGACATTGGCGGACATCATCGACAGTCTGGAGAAGCCGGGCCGGGATCCGCGGGCGGATATGCCCAAACCGATATTCCGCAGCGATGTTTTGAAGATGGAGGACTTGCAGGAAGGGATGATCCTGAAAGGAACCGTTCGCAATGTGGTGGATTTCGGCGCTTTTGTGGACATCGGTGTCAAACAGGATGGTCTGGTGCATCGCAGCGAAATGGGCCAGAAAGTGCGCAATCCGCTGGAGGTGGTGTCTGCAGGCGACGTGATCGAGGTGCGTGTGCTGAAGGTGGATTTGGAGAGGGGGCGGGTTGCGTTGAGCATGAAACTGAAATAAAAACAAACCACGGATGACACGGATGAACACAGATTTTTTATCCGTGAAAATCCGTGCAATCCGTGGTTAAATGAATATGGGATGAGTGGGGAGGGTATCAAACTGTGAGGCTCACAAAACTGTAAGGACCCAAAAATGAAAAAACCCCTAATCTTTGCCTTGGTCATCGTTACACAAATTCTCGCCACTTCCAGCTCGGCCGAATCCAAATCCTACCGCATCGAGCGTGTGGCAATCCTGGCCCAGGTCAATCCCGATGGCAGCATGGATATCCGGGAGTCGAGAACCTACCGCTTCAGGGGCCAATTCAAATGGGTGGACTACCGGCTGCCAATCAAGGGATTTTCGTCAATAGAGAATTTCACGCTTCGGGATGGCGACATGGCTTATCGGCCGAGCGATTCTGAAGAGCGCGGCACCTACGAGATGCAAATCGGCGAAGAGGAGTTTTATGTAAAATGGTTCTACCGCGCTTCCAACGAAAACCGGACTTTCGTCCTATCCTACCGGGTCACCGACGTGCTCAAAGTCTACCCCGATGTTGCTGAGGTGTATTATCAATTCATCGGGACAGGTTGGGATCACGGCGCCGGGGAGGTGAGCGTCACAGTGAAGCTTCCGGCCGGGGCCAACCTAGACGAAATTCGCGCCTGGGCGCATGGGCCACTGTGGGGAAATGTAGCCATCGAAGATGCTGCCACCGTCGGGCTCGATATTTCAAATCTGCCCAAGCGAAGATACTGGGAGGGCAGAATCCTGTTTCCCGCCCGGCTGGTA
>JAUXJX010000332.1 GCA_030624545.1 Bacteroidota bacterium
CTCGAATGTCATTCCCGAATGCTTTTGTCGGGAATCCAGGACATAAGTACAATAGATTCCCGCGCCTGCCTTCGCAGGGGCAAGCCTAAACTTGTGCCCGCATGATTAAGGCGGGCAACGTGCGGGAATGACAGGCATAGGAGATTTCAAAAACGTTGTGCAACAGCCTGTTTCGGAGACAGGCGTCTTTGCGTGACAGTCTTGTGAGTTCTACAGGCTAATCACTTTTATGACACGCTCTACAAAGAAAACGAAACTCGTCGAGGACCGCATCATTGCGTTTCTTGCCAAACAGCCCGATCGGAAATTCAAAAGCAAGACCATTGCCCGCGCGCTGAATATTCCAGGCAAGGATTATGTGGATTTTCGAAACCTCTTGCGGGACCTGTCACTCCAGGGCGTGGTTGCAAAAGCAGGGCCCAACGCCTACCAGTTGAAGACGAAACCTCAGCTCGCCATCGGAAGACTAAAAGTAAAAAGCCAGGGATATGGTTTTGTGGAGACGGAAGAGGGTGGCGGTGAGGTTTTTGTCAGCCAGAGAAATATGTCAACCGCGATTGACGGAGACCTGGTTGCCATGCAATTATATGCAAAGCCCAAAGATGGCCTGCTGCCCGAAGGCAAGATCGACCATGTAATTGAGCGTAAGCGCAAGCACATCGTTGGAACGTTCAAGCACGGGAAATACTCTGATTACATTGTTCCTGACGATAAGAAAATCCCATGGGACATCATCATTCATGAAGGATTCTCCAAGAATGCTGAGCCCGGTCAAAAAGTAGCAGTTCGTCTGGATCATTGGGAGGACAGCGGGCTAAATCCATCCGGAAAAATCATCAAAGTACTTGGACATCCTGGTGAGCCGGGAGTCGATAGCTCTGCCATCGAATTCAAGTTCAATTTGCAGACAAGATTTCCAAAGCAGGTGGAAGCCGAATGCAGAGCGATTTCGACGGAGATTTCCGAGTCGGACATCCAGGGCAGGTTGGATCTGCGCGATAGGGTTTGCTTCACCATCGATCCGGATGAAGCAAAAGATTTTGATGATGCAGTTTCGTTGGAAATTCTCGATAACGGCAACTCATTGCTGGGAGTTCATATTGCAGACGTAAGCCATTATGTTCCTGAAGGCGGTGCAATAGACGGCGAAGCGCTGGAGCGAGGCACCAGCGTCTACCTGGTCGAACGGGTCATCCCGATGCTGCCGGAAAAACTCTCAAACCAGATCTGCAGTCTGAAGCCGAATGAAGACCGTCTGACATTTAGCATTATGATGGAACTGACGCCCGGCGGTCATCCCCTGAATTATGAGATTCGGCCATCCATCCTACACAGCAAAAATCGATTTACTTATGAAGAAGTGCAGGAGATTCTCGATTCCGGCAGGGGAGATCGTCACGAGATTCTGGCAGCAATGCGAGATCTCAGCCAGACGCTTTATCGAAAGCGCCTGAAGGCCGGGAGTCTGGATTTCGAAATGGCGGAAGCCAAAATACATTTAGACGACCTCGGCAATCCCGTCGCCATTTCCCGCAGGAAACGGTTACAGAGCCACCAACTGATCGAAGAGTTCATGCTGCTCGCAAACCGCATGGTATGTGAGTACGTTGCTGTCAAGATACCTCAAGACCGCCAGCTTTCCAAAAGATGGCCCTTCGTTTATCGTGTGCATGAGAGACCCGATGCCAAGAAGATCGCAGAATTCGCCAACCTGGTTCGATCTCTCGGATTCGGATTCAACGAAAAAAAACGGATTTCCCCCAAGCAGTTGCAGGAAGTGATCAAGGCTGTGCGCGGCCTGCCGGAAGAGGATATCATCAATTATGTTATGCTGCGCTCGCTCATGAAGGCCAAATACGATACGAAAAATGCAGGACATTTTGGACTCGCCTTTCATCATTACACGCATTTTACTTCTCCCATTCGCCGATATCCGGATCTGATAGTACACCGGCTCCTCAAGGAGTATGCGGAAAAGCCATCAGACCAACGGATTTCTGATCTGCGCGATGGTCTGCCACGAATATGCGAGATTTCTTCCGAACAGGAAATCAACGCCATGCAGGCCGAGCGCGAGTCTGTGAAAATGATGCAGACCAAGTTTATGACGGACAAATTGGGGGAAGAGTATGATGGCGTAATCTCAGGAATCGTGCCCTTTGGCATATTCGTGGAGATTGTTGATTTCATGGTTGAGGGTCTTGTCCATGTAAAAGATTTGGCCGGCGATTATTATATTCATGATGAAACCAAATACCGCCTGGTGGGCCAGACTACCGGCAAGACCTATCGCCTCGGCGACCGGGTGAAGATCCAGGTGATTCGTGTCGTGCCGGAAGAAAGGTTGATTGACTTTAGGCTGGTTGAGGAGGAAGACGAATCCCCTAAGTCGTCAGTCCCGGTTCGGGGGAAAAGACCAAAGTCCTTCAAAAAGAGTGGTTCTCGAAAAAGGAAGTGATCCCTCGACCCCTCGATACGCGATTTAAAATCGCCACTCGGGATGCTCGAGAAGCGATCTGGTTTGAGCCCAAAACCCCAAAAGCAGCATGCTGAGCGGTTCGTCCCAGCTCACCACGGGGGTAGCCACCTTCAGGTGGCGTATCGAAGCAATGTCTTAACTTCGGCGAAGGGGGGCGCTCTAACTAAAGAAAGGCATCAACCTCTCGCAGGTGCAGAACCTGCGGGAGGCTTTGCTTATAAACTCTGAGGCTTTACCACGGAACCATGCTTCGCCTTGAGTCCTTCCAGAGCAGCCTTTTGCTCCTTGAGAATCTCAAAGAATTTCCCGGGGATGTTTTCTTCCTCATGGAAAGCCTTATCCTGCAGATCGATCCTACCGATGATATTGTCGATATATAGCGAGAATTGCATCGTATAGAGTTCTTCGGAGTACTCTTTATTAATTACTTCCTTGAAGAGTTTCTTCAGATCTTCGTATTTCGGAATGTAACCAATGGGCGTCTCAATAGCCTCTACTTCTTTATTCGCGAAACGATCCAGCCAGCTGAGCCAAACCGGAACATCCCCTTTCTCGCCAAGCAGCCCTTTACCGCTTCCACCACGTTGCTCACGGGTTAAGAAATAGTTAAGACCGGCAATGATGGGTCGCCCTTCATCGGTGAATTTCTCATTGTTAATGAACTTCATCTGGGCATCCATGTAATCAGCCAGCGATCCGGGAATAAACGGGGCATTGGCCCACGGCTGCCGCTTTACACCGGTAGCCCCCACTTCAGTGGCGGTTGCCTGCGATACAATCGATGCTCCTATGACAACACCGGTGTCGCCATCCTTCGAAACCCAGATCGGCGGCATCGTGTCGGCATCACGTCCTGAATAAGTGAACACCTTCACCGGAGCACCTTCGGCGCTCTCTCCAACCTCCTTATTGTATATAGGTATTTGATCACAACGAAGGGTACAGCGTGAATTCGGATGCGTCAGCGGAATCGGTTTACCATTGTCGTCGGCCTTGCCTTCGAACCATTCACCCTGGAAATTAATCCCCTTCTTGGCATGCTCTTCGCCGTTACCTGTCCAATGAGGTTTTAAGTTGTCATCTATTAAAACATTGGACCAAATAACCTCACTACCTTGTTCCCGTAAGCATTTCATCAAATGCGGATCACCTTCTTTATTAACATCCGCGACTATTCCGAAAATCCCCTGCTCCGGATTTACGGCACGACAGGTGCCGTCTTCGCCTATCCAGATCTGAGCCAGGTCATCCCCGACAAAGTCAGTTCCGGCCATGGCACTGGTGGTTTTGCCGCAACCCGATGGGGCCGCGCCGGCAAAATAGGTC
>JAUXJX010000126.1 GCA_030624545.1 Bacteroidota bacterium
ATAATGTCCACACTGAGCGGAGTCGAAGTGAGCGGAGTCGAAGTGAGCGAAGTCGAAGTGAGCGAAGTCGAAGTGTGGCTCCGTGCAGGACCATTTGTCTTATCGAACGGAAATCCGCCTTTTAATACTTAGCCTGAATAATTCACGGCCACGAAGGCACGAAGCATGTCCTGAGCTTCGTCGAAGGGACACAAAGTGAAAAATATTGAAGAATCAAGATCTCAAAAATTAGTTCGAAAAACTCAGTTTCTTACACACTAATGCTATAAGTTATATATTCTTAGTGACTTGGTGCCTTAGCGGTAAGAATTTATGAATAATCCAGGTTTACCCTATTCGAAGCTTTTTTGACGGAGTATGATTCAATGTCTAACAAGAAAATTCGCGTCTTAATCGCCAAACCCGGACTGGATGGACACGATCGGGGCGCAAAAGTCATCGCTGGTGCGTTGCGCGATGCCGGCATGGAAGTGATCTATCTCGGATTGCGGCAAACGCCGGAGATGATTGTCGAAGCCGCTTTGCAGGAAGACGCAGACGTGATCGGCCTCAGCATCCTTTCCGGCGCGCATATGACGGTTTTCAGCGAAGTAAGAAAACTGATGCTCAAATCCGGGCTGGAAGATGTTCTGCTTACGGGTGGGGGAATCATCGCAAAGGAAGATATGTCCGAATTGCAGAAGATCGGGGTTGGGCAATTATTTGGCCCGGGAACCAATACCTCGGAAATTGTGGAGTATATTGAGACCCGGTTCGCCGAAAAACAAAAACGGGACACTGCTGATGGCGAATGATCCTCGCATTGAGCATTTAAGAAAATTGAAATCTGAGGCGCTGCTGGGTGGGGGAGAGGCCCGTATTGAAACGCAGCACAAAAAAGGGAAACTAACTGCGCGGGAGCGCATCGATCTTCTTTTGGATGAAGGCAGCTTCGAAGAGATCGATATGCTGGTGCGGCACCAAACCCGCGAGTTTGGCCTTGACAAGCACCGCTACTTCGGTGATGGCGTAGTGACCGGCCATGGCACGATTGATGGCCGGCGCGTGTTTGTGTTTTCGCAGGATTTTACCGTGCTGGGCGGCTCTCTTTCTGAAGCGTACGGCAAAAAGATCTGCAAAATTATGGACCTGGCGTTGAAAAACGGGACCCCTGTAATCGGGCTGAACGATTCCGGCGGTGCTCGTATTCAGGAAGGCGTGGTCAGCCTGGGCGCCTACGCGGACATTTTCCTGCGCAATACCCTGGCGTCCGGTGTGGTGCCGCAAATCTCCGTGGTTCTCGGACCATGCGCCGGCGGTGCAGTGTACTCGCCTGCCATCACGGATTTTGTCTTCATGGTCAAGAATCACAGCCACATGTTCGTAACCGGTCCCAATGTCGTAAAAACCGTGACGCATGAAGAGGTCTCCTTCGAGGAATTGGGCGGCGCCTACACCCATGCCAGCAAAAGCGGTGTTGCCCATGTAATCTCGGATAGTGAAGTCGAATTGCTGGATGGCGTTAGGGACATGTTCCAGTATATCCCGCAAAATAACCTGGATGATCCGATTTCCATCGAGTGCGATGATGATCCCAATCGCATGGATGAAGATCTCAACACGATTATTCCGGAAAATCCAAACAAGCCTTACGATGTGAAGGATATCATCAACAGAGTATTTGACAACGGCAAATTCTTTGAAATTCATGAACACTACGCAAAGAACATTGTGGTTGGCTTCGCACGTTTGAACGGCAGTCCGCTAGGAATTGTGGCCAATCAGCCGGCTTTTCTGGCAGGCGTTCTGGATATCAATTCCTCCATCAAGGCGGCAAGGTTTGTCCGCTTTTGCGATGCTTTCAATATCCCCCTGGTTACACTTGTCGACGTGCCGGGCTTTCTTCCGGGGACGGACCAGGAATGGCGGGGCATCATTCGCAATGGCGCGAAATTGCTATATGCATTTTGCGAAGCCACGGTACCCAAGGTTACCCTTATTCTGCGAAAAGCCTACGGCGGGGCGTATGACGTTATGAACAGCAAGCACATTCGGGCCGATGTAAATCTAGCCTGGCCTTCTGCCGAGATCGCTGTGATGGGACCGCAGGGCGCGGTGGAGATTATTTTTCGCAAAGAAATTGCCGAGGCCGAGGATCCCAAAAAAGCGCTGGATGAAAAGGTGCGCCAATATCGTGAAACCTTTGCCAATCCTTACATAGCCGCAGAGCGGGGCTATTTGGATGATGTAATTGAACCCTCACAAACCCGGCCCAAGCTCGTGCTTGCCCTGGAAATGTCACGAAACAAGGTCGATCGAAATCCGAAGAAGAAGCATGGCAACATCCCGCTCTGATTCCATATCGTCATGGGGGCGGCTGCATGGCTGCTAAGAAAGAGTGTCCGGGTTGTGCCATGGAGGTTGACGCCAACCGGAATACTTGCCCCTTTTGTGAATATGAGTTTCCGCAGTCCCGGATGTCTTTTAAACCTGTGGCAATCTTCATGTTGATTTTGTTCCTGTATCCCCTGGTTATATTGATCCGAAGAATTCTGGCGAGTTTTTGAGGTAGTGCATTAAGACATCCCCCTGTGTCCCCCGCTTCGACAGGCTCAGCACACAGCTTCAAAGGGGGAGTTAACCTCAAACTTGGAAGGTAAGCAGTTACTCCTAAGGATTGCTGAAGTTTTCATTTCCCAGAGGTACCAAGAAGCCCTCATGATCCACTTTTTGAGGTATGTGTGTAATCCCCTCATGATATGTGATTTCACCTACGCGAAACCGAATAGACCGTCGGTCATCCAAATAACCGAATCCCCCTTTGAAGGGGGACACAGGGGGATGTGAAACGAGACAGCATAACGCCTTACCATACACGTCCACAATACTCAATAATCGTATCAACCAACACCGACGTGCAAAGCATAAGGCTGTCTACCTCAACGTACTCAATAGGCGCATGGGGATCATGACCATTTGGGCCAAATAACACAGTGGGTATACCGGCGGCTGTCAAGAGTCCGGCCTCTGGCCAGGCAGCCCATCCCTTGAACTCGGATTTTGTCGAAGTCTGCCCCTCAAGATTCTTGGACAATATCTGAACCAGCGGAATATCTTGCGGAAGGTCGGCGCCGGGCTGGGTAAAGAAAACGCGGCCGCTCGCCTCGAAATTCGCATCTTCCCGCCTCAAATGCGCCAGAATGGCGTCGATTTCATTCTGAACGTCTTCCCCGGTTTCGTGAGGCAAATTGCGCCGCTCAACCTTCAACACACAACGATCCGGATAAGTGCTTAGTCCTATTCCCCCTCCTATCAAGGAAGCATGAATGGTGGGCCTACCCAAAAGCTTGTGTGCAACAGTCGCATAAAAGGACTCATTGAGTTTTTCCAGCTCCCTAAGCATTTTGCCCATGTGGACGATGGCATCGACTCCAACGTCATGCATGCTTCCGTGCACGGCCTTGCCTCGCGTCTCGATTTCAATCCACGAAAATCCCTTGTGAGCGATGACTATTTCAAGACCGGACGGCTCCGTGATGATTCCCGCCGTGGCCTGGATCTGCGACTTTAAGCGATCCATGCCGATGCTTTCATATTCTTCGTCCACTGTGCAGGCCAGGATCAGGTCGCCTTTCAATTTCACTCCGGCCGCCAAAATCGCTTGTGTCGCGGCTATAAAGCAGGCAATGCCGCCCTTCATGTCCAGCGAACCGCGGCCGTAGAGTCGCCCCTCTCTTACGACAGGATCGAAAGGATCGATTTCCATGCCCTCCACGCCTACCGTGTCCAGGTGGCCATTGAGAATGAGACTCGGGCCGCCGCCGGCGCCTTCCAGCCTGCCGATCACATTCGGCCGCCCGGGCGCAGCTTCGTCCTGGCGGGAGTTCAAGCCCATTTGTTCGAAGGTTTGAAGCACGTATGCGGAGATTTCGGATTCTCCCGCCCCTCCTTCCACCAAAGTGGGATTTATAGAATTAATTGAGACAAGGTTTTGCAGGACCGTTAGCAAAGCCTGCTTGTCAAATGGAATCTGTGCCATGAGGTTTCTCCTGGATCTGGACTTGCAGAATATGGTGGATATGTCTCCAAATTGCATACAAATTTTATTTTGGATCGGGAAGTTGCAAGGTCTTGTCAAACAAAGTCCTAACGGCTTTCCGAAGCCATCAGGCTTCGCTCATTAATTGCCTTGATTTTCTATATGATTCGTTGTACAATTCTCAAGGGAATAGGGATTGGTTTTGGCTGTAACCGATCCGGATTCACCTGAAGCCGTAAATGGAGATCGGATTAAAGTGAAACTCTACAAACATCAAAACAACAATATTGTCCTGATAAAGGTTCTCGAGAATAAGATTGATTCCGCGCTGGCGCCGGAATTCAAGAAGGAACTGCTGGCAACGGTCTTCCAGGAAACACCGAATATGATTATCGACCTGGTGAATGTTGATTATATGGACAGTTCCGGGTTGGGCTCTCTTCTTTTCGGACACAGACAGGCGGGTCGAAATAACCCCACCATGGTTCTCATAAAGCCCCGAGGTAGGGTGAAAAAACTAATCGACATTGCCCAGCTCACCAGGGTGTTGCAGATCTGTGACTCCGAAGAAGACGCCATCAAGTTAATCCAAGGAGAACAAGATGGACGCTCGAAAAAGACCGACGGGTAAGGATTGTTGTAACCTGATGAGCGGCCTAATGACACCGAAAGAGAGCAATGTTTAGGAAAGTACTCATAGCGAACCGGGGAGAACTCGCGGTTCGTGTCATTCGCGCCTGCCATGAATTGGGGATCGAGGCCGTCGCCATTTATTCGGAGCCGGACCGTACGAGTCTGCACGTGCAGATGGCAGACGAAGCCTACTTAGTCGGTCCTGCTCCGTCTGTTGAATCCTATCTCAAACAGGATCGGGTTATTTCTGTTGCCAATAAGACCGGGGCTGAGGCCATTCATCCCGGCTACGGATTTCTCGCCGAGAATGGTGAATTCGCCCGGAAAGTCGAAGAAGCGGGTCTCAAATTTGTTGGCCCCAGGGCAGAGTCCATCAAAATGATGGGGGATAAGACCCAGGCCCGGGCCCTGGCGAAGAGGCTGAAGGTTCCCACCATTCCCGGCACCGTTCGGCCGATTTCCGATCATGAAGAGGCGCTAAAGACGGCCCAAGACATTGGCTATCCAATTCTGTTAAAGGCTGCCGCCGGGGGTGGAGGCAAGGGCATCCGGTTGGTGCGGGATGATTCCGAGTTTGGCTCCGCTTTTCGTGCCTCTCAAAATGAGGCCCGGTCCGCCTTCGGCGATGACAGAATCTACATCGAAAAATATATCCAGAAGCCGCGGCACATCGAGTTCCAGATTCTGGCTGACCGGCAGGGTAATACCGTCCATCTGCTCGAAAGAGAATGCTCAATCCAGCGCCGCCATCAAAAATTAATAGAAGAATCGCCTGCTGTTCCTGTGACGCCCAAAATACGCAAAACCATGGGCGAGGCTGCCGTTCGGCTTGCAAAGGCAGCCAAATATGAAAACGCCGGCACCATTGAGTTTCTAATGGATGGCAATGGCAATTTCTATTTTCTGGAAATGAATACTCGATTGCAGGTAGAGCATCCGGTTACCGAGGCCATTACCGGCATCGATCTGGTGAAGGAACAATTACGCATCGCCGCCGGGGAAAGCCTGCAGGTAAAGCAGGGTGACATTCAGCCAAAAGGCCATGCGATTGAATGCCGAATCTGCGCGGAAGACGCCGGCGCCGGATTTATGCCGTCCACCGGGAAGATCGAATACCTGTTTGAACCGAATGGCAATGGTGTACGCTGTGATAGCGGCATCTATGCAGGCGTTCAGGTTTACCCGTATTACGATCCTCTTCTCGCCAAGCTGATCGTCTGGGCAGCAACCAGGGACGAGGCCATTGATCGCATGCGTAGAGCACTCAATGAATATCAGGTCTACGGGATCGAGACATGCATTCCATTCCATATTCGGGTGATGGACAATGAGCGATTCCGGGCGGGAGAAATTACCACGCACTTCATCGAGCAGGAAAAGATCATGACCTCGGACGGAGAGGACGAAGCTCTCAACTTTGCCTGTGCTGTCTCATCCACTTTACACCATACAGCAGAAAACAAAAGAAGCGCTTTGACAAATGGAGTCGCCAACAGAAGTTCACGTGACAACTGGAAAATGATCGGCAGAATGGAAGTATTAAACAAACAATGAAATATCAATTGGAGATTTCGGGGAAGCAGTACGAGCTATTAGTCAAAAACCAGGGTCCAGATCTTCAATTGTTCTTTCAGGGAAGACCCGTTCAATTCGACTACGAGAAGATACACGACGCCGGCTTGTATTCGTTGATCTTGAACGGCCGCCAGTATCGCGTATGGATCGATCAGGAGGCATCAAACAG
>JAUXJX010000148.1 GCA_030624545.1 Bacteroidota bacterium
GCTAGCGAGGTAAGAATGATCCGGGGAAAACAGACGGTGGTAGAGACATGTAAAGCGGTTATTCATGTTCATGGGAAAAAACAATGTCCCACCCAACAAGCCAAGCCCTAAAACCAGAATAACTCCAATTAGATTCTTTCTAGACTGTGGTTTCTTCAATGTTAGACCACCTTATTCATTTCAATTGAAGCCCTTAAACACAACAATGATGCCAGGCGGTTCGAAATGGAACAATCCAAAGCGCAAGTCGCTACTAAATCATTAAAGAACAATAGATTAAAGTTTGAAAAGCCGGCGGGGATTTCTTGATTGGCAAGATCGGAGGGATGGTATTTTGTACACAAATGTAGAATATTCTACAGCAATCTTGTAGGATATTCTACAGTCTGAATGCGTTATGTTGAATTCAGACTACGTGACTATGGTGAGTAGTTTGGTGGGTGTGGGATAGCCGGAGGCTTTTCAGAGTATGATTCGGTATCCGCTAATACCAATAACCGCGCCTACCAGGAGCCCATAAGCAATGTGACCTGCGATATGCGCAATAGCAACCTGAAAGTCGGCCTCCTTGAATTGCTCAACGGGATGATACTCAGACATGGCCATGAGAACGAAGCTAAAGACGAACCCGTGGACAAAACCGATCACACCCCCTATTAGGATGAGCGAGACGATGCCAGTCAACGGAAGCAAATTCAAAAAGACCGAATAGAGAATCGCAATGGGAATTCCGCCCAGGAAATGCACGACCAGGCCCAGAGTTTTGGATTTCTCGTAGGAACCTGTCAGCGCGCTGCCCAGAGCGCGGACCATATCTGCGTTGGTCCACCCTGAGCGAGTGATCAACTGCAGGACCGAGGTCATGCCTGCTGTGCCGACGAGTCCTGCAAGAACCGTAATTAGGATAAATTCCATAGGCCTTCCAATTTTGACCTTCAAAGTGCTGAAAAAGAAGAAAACAGTCAAGGAAAAAATTGTGCGAGTAAATGTTGTTGTGTGTGCAATTCAAATTAGGCAATGCTCAATCACCCTATAGAATTCCGGACACTTTTTTGGAATAAGTTCAAGACACTACCTGTTTATAGCTTCGTAAGTTTTTATTAATTCAATGGATCAAGATCGCATAATTAACCAAGAAAGGAGCAAGATATGCGTAGACGTCCAGTCATCACGTTGGGTTTGGTCCTGTTGGTCCTTGGCTTTTTCAGCCTGCTGCTTTATGCCGGTGACCAGAAGGAAAAACCCAAATACATTTCCGGGACATTGGTCGATACCAAGTGCTATGCTATGGGCGGTTTTGTCATGAATGACCACAAGGACATGAAAGGGAACAAATTGCCAAATTGTGCCACTGCCTGTGCCGTAATGGGTATTCCGGTGGCCGTATTGGATGGGGATAAGAACGTGCATGTTATCGCGGGGCCTGCCGGCGGCTACAGCAAATGGATGGCCATGGAAGTCCGCTTGACGGGCATGTATGGCAAATATGCAGAGGTTTTCATCCCGGAAAGCATTGAAGTGAAAGAGAAGGGCAAATGGGTGAAGAAGGATTTGCCCGGCGCCATGATGTAATTTTGACTTCAAATCCGATTTTATGAAAGGGAGGGTCGCGACTCTCCCTTTTTTTGTGTACTTTCATAAACCGGCATCCTGAGTTGCCGACAGTATCACCGTCGGCATATCGAAGGGTGCTCTAACTTGTTCGGAATTCCCATCAATTGTGACAGGAGAAATGCCCATGAACAAAACATTAAGCTTTTTAGTCATCTCGGTCGGCTTCTTAGTCCTGCTCGCATGTTCAAAAAAGGCAGAGGAGGAAGCGGAAGAACCGGAGAAAACCTATGAAGCGGTTGGAGTTGTCTACTCGGTTGAACCGGAAGAGAACTCCATAATTATTAGCCATGAGCAAATCCCGGGACTGATGGGCGCCATGACCATGCGTTTTGCTGTTAAGGACAAAAGCGAATTCGAGGGGATTGCCGCTGAGGACAGTGTAAAATTCACTCTCTCTGTTGGTGAGGGCGAGTATGTGGCCAGTGGAATCCAAAAAATCGAATAGCGAAGCAGGCCGTTCTGGTATCAAATCCGATAAAGCATTAGATAAATTATCACACCCGTAACTGAAACATAGAGCCAGATTGGCAGCGTCCAGCGGGCGATTTTGACATGCTTGGTGAATTTTTCTTTCCAGGCGCGATATAGCGTGACCACAGCCAGCGGCACCACAGTTACGGCTAAAATCGTATGGCTGATTAGAATTGTGAAATAGACAGGACGAATCCAGCCCTCCTTTGTGAAGCGAACCGAACCCACGTTGTAATGATAGACCAGATAGGAAGTCAGGAAGAGTATTGAGGCGGCTAGCGCTGAGAGCATACAGGTTTTGTGGGCGGTGATTTTTCCTTGCCTTATGAAATAGTACCCCGTAAGGAGAATCGCAAAACTGATTCCGTTCAGAGTTGCGTTAAGTGTTGGAAGGTCGGATAGGGTTAGCATTTCTTTTGTTGGCCGCTAAGGAATGGGACGCGAAGCTCGCGAAGAAGTGTCTGAACCGCCGATTATCGCTGATCACGTTGATTGCACAGAATACAGCCAAATTCAATCTGCCGCCAAAATAATTTTCTTTTGTCACGCTATTTTGCAGATCTGACGAACTTGTTTTTGCCATAGAGTGAACTCAAAATTGCCGGGACAAGAAGAATCAGCGTAATCACTCAATCCGTGAAAATCTGCGGTTCAGACCTCGGCTATCCTTCTGAACCGCCAATTCCACGACACAAACATAACACCAGTTCCCAATATTAGAGCGCCAATTACTACATGAGGAACTGTTGAATAGACGGACTTTGCAGTCCAGATGTTGAAAGCTCCCAGAATAATCTGAATTATTGTGAGGAACAACAGCACCCTTGCCAGTTTGTCGAAGGGAACCGCTTTCCGGTAAACCACAAATAGAGATGAGACCAAACCAAGAATAACCAGCGCAACTACGCGGTGCGAAAAATGAACCGCTACTTTGAAACCGATCTCACCCGGGGTCATCGGAAAAGGCGCATTGGGATTGTAAGGCAAATCTCCAAATGGCGGAATGATCCGGCCAAATGAGAGAGGAAAATCCGGAATAATCAGCCCTGCCCCGGTATGGCGCACCAGTGCTCCCAATATCAATTGCAGAAAAACCGCGCCTACCATGACAATAGCAAGACTCCGGTATTTTGTATCCATTCTAATGTGCGAGATTTCATCTTTCCCGCTCAACCAGGATCGTGATGTGAACAATGCCATAGCAAATAAAAGGCAAAGAATAGACTGGGCCAAAAATGCATGTGTAACGGCAATGGCGATACGAGCCGGCTCTATGGCGCCGGTTATCTGTGCGGCAGCATCTTGAACCGCGTCGGTTGAAACCACCAGGACACGAAGACCGCCCAGAACAGCCTGGGCCACGACTGCCAGGAGGGTTGCCGTTCCCAGCCATCTGACCCACTTACGCGGCTCTTTGATCCACAGCCAGATTGCCAAAATTGCGATCAGAAAACCGGTCAGCCCCGCGACTATGCGGTGAGTATGTTCATAGAGAATGCCCCCAGTCATGGGCGGAGTCAGCGTTCCATAGGAGAGCGGCCAGTCAGGAACAGCATCACCGGAGCCGGTGCTCGTTACCGTTGCGCCCGCTACGATCAAGCCAACGGCAGCAACGGCCGTCAGAACCGCAAAGTAGTGTAACCGCTTGTTGAAGATTCGGTCTGTTTGAGGATTCACAAAAATCTCTTCAGCTCAAAAAGACATTATGTCACGACCCATCCTGAAATGCGCTCATCACTTGGAGGATGTGTTAACAGGACAAAAAGCTTGACAATGATGCGGTGAAAATTCACTCACGCAAGGGCGCCTGCCTGACGGTAGGCAGGCAAAAACACAAAGGATCGAGAATATAAGAAACTGCAATATATTAGCCACGTAGTGGCGACATATTTATAGATGTCTTGATGCCAAAACGAAAAATAGCCCCATGGGGGCGACATGATCAGTTGACGTTTAGGGCGGCCATTGAAACAGTGTTTGTTTCTATGAAATTCACCCAAGATTTGTTTCTTTGCGAGCATGGCGCTTTGGCGGTGAGATTTCGCTAATCATTCAGATTAGAATTTTTATGATCAAAAAAAATCTCAAAATTCTTCTCGCAAAACCCGGCCTTGATGGGCACGACGTGGGAGTGAAGGTTCTGGCCCATGCCCTGGTTGATGAAGGTCTTGAAGTGGTTTACTCAGGTCTGAGAAAATCAATTGCAGAAATCGTTCAAATGGCGATAGACAGAAAAGCGGACGTGATAGGGCTTTCCATTTTATCCGGCACGCACCTGGTGTTATGTGAACAGATGAAGAAAGAGATGCAGAAGGCGAATCTGTCTATTCCGTGGATTGTGGGAGGAAATATTCCGGATAATGATGTTGAGGCAATGCAAGCCCTGGGAGCTGCGGCAGCCTTCCCAACCGGAACAACCATTCAGGAAGTCATCGATCATTGCAGGAAGTTGGCTGAATAGAAAAGGCAATACTGACTGTTCCATTGTTCCACTGTTCCATTGTTATATTGTTATATTGCTGTTAAATCAGAATGGATAAGTGGAGTGGTGAAACAACGAAACAACGAAACAACGAAACAACGAAACCATGAAACAATGAGACAATGAAACAATGGATCAATGAAATAGACACTCGCGGTTAAAAACATGAATAAAAACATCTCGACCACCAAGAAAAACGCACCTGATAAAGTCTTTCTTGAATCGGGCATAGAGATAAATCCTGTTTATACCCAGGATGACATCAACCAAACCGGCTCACAATGGGATATTGGCAATCCCGGACAGTACCCGTTTACCCGGGGAATTCATCCCTTGATGTATCGTAAACGCCCTTTCACGATTCGCCAATACGCCGGTTTTGGCACACCCACTGAGACGCATGAGCGTTTCTTGTATTTGATCGAGAATGGGCAGACGGGCCTGAATGTCGCATTTGATCTGCCTACGCAGACCGGTCTGGATTCGAGCGATTCGCGAGCAATCGGCGAGGTAGGCCGCGTTGGCATGTCGGTAGATACTTTGGCGGATTTCGAGGAGGTTTTTCAAGGAATCGATCTGGATAAGATCACGGTATCATTGACCATTAATGGAGCAGCCATAACCCTGGTGGCCATGTATTTTGCCATGGCTCAAAAATACGGATTTGACTTGCGGAACCTGAGGGGCACTGCTCAGAATGATATTCTAAAAGAGTTTGTTGGCAGGGGAACCTGGATTTATCCGGTAGATGCTTCGGTAAAACTGGTGGTTGACATCATTGAATACTGTGCCGACGAGGTTCCTAAATACAGTCCGGTGAGTATTTGCGGATACCACATCCGCGAGTCCGGGGCAAACCCCATTCAGGAGATGGCCTACGCATTTTGCATCGCAAAAGCCTATATTGATGAGACTTTAAAACGCGGTTTAGAGATTGACGATTTCGCTTCCCGCCTTTCTTTCAATTTTGATATTCATGGAAATTTCTTTGAACAGATCGCCAAATTTCGCGGAGCTAGGCTTCTCTGGGCGAAAATTATAAGAGAGCATTACAAAGCCCGGGATGACAGCTCTTGCTGGATGAGGATGATCGCCGGCGGCGGGGGCGGCGGACTAACCAAGGAACAGCCTGAAAACAACATCGTAAGAAGCGCCTATTATGCCCTGATCAGCGCTCTCTCCGGCACGCAAACCATGGCGCTGTGTTCCTATGACGAAGCATATACCATCCCGACCGAAAAAGCAGCTGAAATCTCGTTGCGCACAATGCAGATCCTCATTCATGAAATGGGCATTTGCGATACCGTA
>JAUXJX010000314.1 GCA_030624545.1 Bacteroidota bacterium
AAAGTCGCAAAGAACGCAAAGGATTAAGAATATAGAAACAAACTAAAAAAATGTGGACGTATTATCCAACAGTCTTCTAGAAACCAAGTATGAAATGTATCTTTTATATCTTTAATATTCTTAGCGGCCTCAGCGTCTTTGCGTGATATTTTTGTGAATAATTCAGGTTAGTTGAGAAAATTCAATTTTTTGCTCCAAAATGCAATAAGTTTATGATTATTAGTGAGTTAGTGCTCTCGTGGCAAAAATTCATGAATAATGCATGTCAGTACTAACCACATCGAGCCAGACGCTTTTTTTGTTACAGTTTAAGCCCCCTCATATGTTGAGGATACAAATCAGGAATTCACGATCCAAATCTTTCGAGGCCTTTCAGTTTAATTGGGACTCATGATAAAAGGAGATTGGCCATGCAGACTTTTATCCTAATGACCAAACTATCCCCCGAGATTTCTAAACATATGAAGGATCGGGCGAAAATCGGCCGGAAATGGCTGCAAGAGGTCCACGAGAAATGTCCGGATGTGAAATTCATTGCGCACTATGCGCTGCTTGGCTCTTATGATTTTCTGGATATCTACGAAGCGCCGAATGAGGAGGTCGCAGCCAAGGTATCGATGATAAGCCAATCCCATGGCGCCTTCAATGCCGAGAGCTGGACAGCTATTCCATATAAGCGCTTCGTGGAATTGGCGGAAGAGATTTAGGGTTTAGAACTTATGTTCTCTTTCCCTTGTCGGTGAGGGAAAGAGTGCCAGGCCGGTCTGTTTTCAGGCATAAGTTCTGAGATCGGAAAACAGTCCGTAAGTAGCACAGCATCTCGATCCTTCTGCTTGTAATTGCTCCAAGCGGATCAAGATTTTGGAGTAATTAGCCACAGGAATACACGGAATTACACAGAAATATAAGGGAAGACCCGGATCATCCGTGATATCTGTTTTGCCTTGATTGAGCTCGCATCACCAAAATGTCCACCGATCTAAGAACTCAAAATACTCCTTGATTTTCGTCCTCATCTTTTGCAGTTTGCAAATGCATGTTGCCATTTACTCATTTCATCCAGGAGGAAACCATGAAGCGCCCTTCCAGCCTTTCCTTTGTGTCGTTTATCATATTCTATCTGCTCCTGGCATCAACAAATTCTCTGGCGCAGCAAAAGAAGCCCCTCGATCACGATTCTTATGACATCTGGAACAGAATCACGCGGAGTTCCATCTCCAATGACGGCCAATGGGTACTGTTCACGCTAGGCCCGGAAGACAAGGATGGTGAGCTGCGCGTTAGAGATATGAACAGCGACCGCCTCCATACAATGTCCCGCGGCGACTCCGCCCAATTCTCCAATGATTCCCAATTCACCGTTTTCTTGATCAGGGCTTTCAAGGATTCCCTCAAAAAAGCCAAGCGGGAAAAGAAGAAACCCGAACAAATGCCAAAGGATTCAATGGGCATCATTGATTTATCTTCCGGAGAAATCATAAAGACAGCCCGGGTCAAATCATTCAAGCTGCCGAAAGAAGGCAGCAGATGGGTTGCTTATCTGCTGGAAAAAGCAGAGGCAAAGAAGGATACTACAGCAAAGACCGAACAAGCCAAAAAAGAGGAAAGCAAGAAGGATAAGAAGGACGACAAGAAGAAGAAAAAAGCCGAAGGGACAGACTTGTTTTTGCGAAATCTGAAGTCGGGCGTGGAAAGCAGCTATACGGATGTACTGTCTTTTCATTTTTCCGAGGATGGGAAATGGCTCGTCTATACGGCTTCAAACAAGGACAGCACCGCCGATGGGATTTTTGCCGTGGAGACAAACAGTGGCACAGTGACTACCATCCTTACCGGAAAAGGGGATTACAAGCAGGCCGCAATCGCCAAGTCCGGCAGCCAGGCGGCCTTTCTTTCGAACAAGGATGACATCCATTCCGAGCAACCATCCTACACACTGTATCACTGGCGCGCCGGTTCAGCAGAGCCGGCTGCGATCGCAAAAGAGGGCACGGATGGTATGCCGTACGGCTGGTGGATCAGCGAGAATGGTGAAGTCTCGTTTTCCGAAAATGGCAGACGCGTATTTTTCGGTACCGCCCCTCGTCCTGAGCCGGAACCGGATGAAGAAGAGCCGGATGAGGAAAAAGTAAAGGTCGATATTTGGAACTGGAAGGATCCCGAATTGCAGCCTATGCAATTGGTCAGATTGAAAAACGAGAAAAAGCGCAGTTACCAGGCCGTGGCACATCTCGGCAGCAAGAAAGTCGTTCAGCTTGCTACCAAAGAGGTTCCGGAAGTAAACGTGGGAGAGAAGGGAGACGGGGACCTGGCAGTTGCCAACTCGAACATGCCGTATCGCCAGGAGATCTCGTGGGATTCGCCTCGTTATTATGACGTCTATCTGATTGATGTGGCAAACGGCAGCCAACGACTCGTTATTGAGAAACTGCAGGCCTCGGCTCAATTATCGCCGAAATCCAATTACATTGCCTGGTGGAATCGTGGCGAGCTGGCCTGGTATGCAATGGACGTGAAGGGAAATCGCCCTATAAATCTCACTGCTAAGATTACCCACCCGGTGTATTACGAGCTGCACGACTGGCCGTTCAAGCCAAATCCCTATGGTTTTGCCGGATGGACCGAGAAAGACAAGGACTTCCTGATTTATGACAATCATGATATTTGGGCTGTGGATCCAAGCGGGAAAAAAGCGCCACGAAACGTCACCGAAGGTGTCGGTCGTGCGGAAAACCTGCGTTTCCGCTACGTCAAACTCGATCCCGAAGAGGAGGCTATCAGTCGCGATTCCCAGATCATTCTCTCGGCATTCCATCATAAGAACAAGCAAGCAGGATTTTATCGGGATCAAATAAAGGGAAACCAGCGGCCAACGGAATTGACCATGACGGACAAATATTTTTCGACTCCACGCAAAGCGAAGAACTCAGAGCATCTGCTGCTTACGAGGTCGGACTTTGTCGAATTTCCCGATCTATGGGCTAGCAACCTCGATTTATCGGACATGCGCAAGGTAAGTGATGCCAATCCCCAGCAATCGGAATACCTGTGGGGGACGGCCGAATTGGTCGAATGGTCCTCGCTGGATGGTGTGCCACTGCAAGGGATTCTCTACAAACCTGAGAATTTCGACCCAGGCAAGAAATACCCTATGATGGTCTACTTTTACGAACGCATGTCGAATGGGCTACACCGCCACCGTCCGCCGGCAACGGCGCGGTCCAGCATCAGTTTCAGCTTCTATGTGAGCCGGGGATACCTCGTGTTTGTTCCGGATATTCCTTATAAGGTCGGATTTCCGGGCCAGAGTGCCCTCAATGCAGTCGTTCCCGGCGTGCTCCATGTTCAAAGTTCGGGATTTGTCGATGAAGAAAATATCGGCGTGCAGGGCCATAGCTGGGGCGGGTATCAAATCTCCTATCTTGTGACTCGAACCAATATCTTCAAGGCTGCCGAGGCCGGTGCGCCCGTTTCCAATATGATCAGCGCCTATGGCGGCATTCGCTGGGGGTCGGGAATGAGCCGGATGTTTCAGTACGAACGAACGCAGAGCCGCATAGGCGGATCATTGTGGGAATATCCCATGCGCTACATGGAGAATTCCCCCATTTTCTGGGCAGATAAGATCGAGACGCCGCTCTTGATGATGCACAATGACAAAGATACCGCTGTTCCATGGTACCAGGGAATCGAGCTTTTTGTTGCACTGCGCCGACTGGGCAAGCCGGTCTGGATGCTGAACTACAATGGCGAGAAACACGGACTGGGCAAATTTCAAAACAAGAGAGACTGGGCGATCCGAATGCAGCAGTTTTTCGATCACTATTTGAAGGGTGCCCCAACGCCGGTTTGGCTGGAGGAGGGTGTGCCCGCCATTCGGAAAGGCAAAACCCTGGGTCTGGAACCTGCGTCGGCGGAA
>JAUXJX010000103.1 GCA_030624545.1 Bacteroidota bacterium
ATCGGCACCCTCAAATTCTCGTTGCTGGCTTATGGGTTGCACAAAACCACAATATTTTTGCCAAATTCCCCGAAATTCTTCACAAGTTATCCACATCTTATTCACATTGGTTATCTTACTATTTTATCAGAGGTAAGCGCAAATTATTAGTGGGGAAGCGTCGAAAAGAGGTGAAATGATGAGTCGGAACATTGCATATTGAATAGGTAGAAATCGGACGATATTGAAATAGCGCTGGAAAAAACGAAAAAAGCTCAATAATTTATGGACTCTCGACCGAATCTTTTTATTGAGGTGGAGCTGTTATGAAAAAATTGCATGTTGTGGTTGGGAGATGCCGGCGATCGCATTTTCGGGAATCTTGCCTGATGCCTCGATATCCATCCGGCTGTGTGAAGAGTTTCTGCTTTGCTATTGGCCTACTCTTAAGTGTTCCATCAATTTCGCAGACCGGGGATAAGGACCTCGAAGCAGTCGTGGATGGCTATATTCAGCGCGGCATTCGTGCTACAGTTCTGCAGCAGTATTCCCTGGCAAAATCTACCTTCGACAGTCTCAGAATATTTTTGCCGGAGGATCCGAGACCCTATTTCTATCTCGCCGCTTTACTGCAATCGCAAATGATGGATCTTGAGCATTATGATCAGGAGAATCAATTTTTTGAATTGATCGATACGGTCATCGTTGCGGCGAATGCAGAGATCCGAACTGAACCGGACCGAGCGATGGCCTATTTTTTTAAAGGAGCCGCCCATAGCTACCGGGGTTATTATTATGCACAACAAAGAGATTATTTAAAGGGGATTCGCGATTGCATGGTCGGCGTCAAATTCCTGGAAGAAGCGGTTAGTAGAGATTCCTCTTTTTACGATGCCTATCTTGGAATTGGCACCTTTTGGTATTGGCGCAGCAGATTGACTCACCTGATAAATTGGCTCCCCTTTATTCAAGACAAAAGTCAGGAAGGCCTGGCAATGGTAATGAAATCTGCAAAGCTGGGTCATTACAGCCGGGAAGCCGCTTTAAATGGGCTGATATGGATCCGGATTGACAGACGTGAATTCACCCAGGCAATTCAGCTGGCCCTGCAAATGCTGGAAGAATTTCCGCAGAGTCGTTTCTTTCTCTGGCCGCTGGCCGAAGCTTATTTTCGCGCCGGGAACTTCATCAATTCAATTGAAACATTTGAACAATTAGAAGAATCCTACCGCGGCGAGCCTGGGAATAATCATTACAATGAATTTGTCTGCGGCAGCAGAGTGATGGAAGCCCATTTGAAGATGAACGAACCAAGCAAAGCGTGTGAGATGGCTGCCGATTTGATGGGTCTACCCCTATCCCCGCCGGTTCGAAATCGGCTAGACGGCAAGCTAGCGAAAGTCAAAAAGGTGTCAGACAACTGTGTGAGCCCCAGCCAGTTCGATAATTGAAGGTTCTTGCCTGCCTGCCGGCATACGTGTCATCCAGATCTAGTATTGATTTTGTCATTTCTCAATTTGTGCCTTTATGCCTCTTGCTGCTATCTGGGAGTCCCCGTATCTTACCCTGGTTGGATAATGTCAAATCGCCAAGTGAATTAATTTGACAATGGAGAAAATAGTGAGGCTATTACTTCTTCCCAATTTCCATTTATTTTCAATGCGCAAGTAATACACTTTGATTATGAGGAATACCTAGTGGCCTGTTTCAAACCAGGATAATTCCCGCTGCCGGGCGTTGATATACTGGTAGAGAAGCCGGTCGCTGCTCGTGGGGACCCTGGTAAATTCAAGAGCGCAGCATACTTCGTTTGAGCTCGTATCTGTTTCCACCCGCCTGACAATACCACTTGCGATTATCACCCCATGATTTGGCAGAAAGAAATTCATATCGGAAAAGTGGCTGCCCACACTCGGCTCCACGTTGTCGGTGGAAAGATTGAGTGCAACGCCCCCAAGACTAATATCTCTGACCGGAATATCGTTCAATTCTTGCCCATTCCAATGAATGGTGCTCATGATGGGATTACTCATGGAAGGATTCACCCTTAGATAACGCCTGCGCTCTTTTTCCAGTGACATTTTTGCCTCCCACTCCTCTGATTCCGGCAATATATTCCCTAGTTTGGATGCCAATGCGATTGACTCAGGAGAAACTAATCTGATTAGCACTAGATTTTACAAATACTGTGCCGCCTTTTTTGCGATCTTTGAATTTCTAGGATTGAGCATTTGGATTGATCTGAAAACGCTGGAAAGCGGATTCTATGATCCCTTTGAATCAGTCAAATAATTCACTTTCCCTTATTTTCATTCGTCCCTTGCGGGACTGGATCGTTATTTGACCCCATTTCCCACCAATGAATTGGTGGGTTAGTTTCAGCTGTCCCTTCGGGACATCACTGCCTATTCTATGTAGTTTGGCAAGTAGTCGGATGAACAAGCTGTCGTAGGCTATGTAAGAATAAATTGATGTGGACACTCAATTACCGTTGCCTTCATAAAGAAAAATGGTGCAACCGAGTGCCAAGTTGCCTAACACACAAAAGAGTTAAATAGCGCGGGGTATTATCTGACTAGGTAATCCAAGCACGAGCCCGCCATGGGGGCTATGGTTCCTGCTTCTTACCTATGAAAGTAATGATCAAAAATAGCACAAGTATACCAAGAGGAATCAGGATAAGTGGGTGGAGGCCAAATCCTGCCGGAATATAACCAAAGACCAGGGCAACGCCGCCGGAAAGAAAGGCATAGGGAATTTGAGTGCGAACATGGTCGATGTGGTCTGAGCCCGATGCCATGGAAGACATAATGGTCGTATCGGAAATGGGAGAGGAATGGTCACCGAAAACCGACCCGGAGAGCACCGCCGCAATGGTGCCGAGCAAGATTGTCGTGCTAAGATCCGCAGAGAGTCCTGCTTCGATAGACATTTGATAAGACAAGGGAATAACGAGAGGAGTAAGAATAGCCATAGTTGCCCAGGAAGTGCCGGTGGCGAACGCAATAATCGCAGAGACAAGAAAGGTAAGGGCCGGAAGCAAGCGCGGCGTGAAGAGCCCCTGCGTAATTTGCACTACGTAGCCGGCGGTGTTCAGCCCCTTGCAAACATCACCAATCGACCAGGCCAGCACGAGGATTACGATTGCGAGAAGCATCGCCTTCAATCCGGCCATCCATCCGTCCATGACTTCACGCAGGTTGAGAATTTTCTGACCGATCGCCATCAATCCAGCAACAAAAACTCCGATCGCAGTTCCCCATATGAGGGCATTGAATGGGTCGGCCGCACCAATTATCTGGACAAGATTTGCCGAAGCCGAATCGCTGCCCAGAGCCTGAGACCCGCTGTAATACAGTCCAACGAAGGCAACACCAATCATCGTAAGAATTGGAACAACTGCATTATACCAGCGCAGCGGAACCCACTCTTTATCATTTTGTAATTCCATTGATTTTGTGTCTGCAATCGGGACGGCGCCCGGCCCGATGACTTCCCCTGTTTCATACGCGCGCGTTTCCGCCTTCAGCATGCTGCCAAAATCCCGGCCTGTAAAGCCGGTTAGAAACACTGTTGCCAGGGTGAATATGCAATAGAAGGAAAAGCCAATGCTTTGTAGAAAGACGAAATAGGCATCCCTTTGTACGTTGATGGTGTCAAGGGCGCTGTCGATTAGCCCGACCTGAAAGCCAACCCAGGTAGACACGACCGCAATAGCAGCCACCGGCGCGGCAGTGGAGTCGACGATATATGAAAGCTTCTCTCGAGAAATTCGCAGCTTGTCCGTCAATGGGCGCATGGTGTTACCCACCACGAGCGTGTTGGCATAATCGTCGAAAAAGATGAAAAGACCCATAGCCCACGTAGAGACCTGGCCGCTTCTTCTATTCCGGGCATATCTGGAAAGTGACTTCACAATTCCAGCTGTGCCGCCAGACCTGGACATAATTCCAACCATGCCACCTAATAGCAGAGTGAACAGAATGATGGACAAATTACTCGGATCGGAGCCCGCGCCCAGGATGTATTGGTCGAGCGACCGTAGAAAACCGATGACCGGATTGTAGCCGTTCAGGAACATGGCTCCAAGCCAAATGCCGAAGAAAAGCGATAAAACCACTTGCCGCAGTAAAAGTGCCAACATGATTGCCAGCACTGGAGGCAATATGCTCAATATGCCGGGAATAACATAAACGGAATTGTCTGATTCGATGTTCTCATACTTAAGCTGGATATCGGCTGGGCCCAGCTTGGTGATTACGGCGTTGTCCAGAACGAATTTTCCATGTTCGAATGGACCAAGTTGGCTTATGCTGGATGTGGTTTCTCCCTGTTTCTGCCAGATGCCGGAGCAATTTAGTGTATCTCCAAACGCGCTGATGACATTGCCGTACTGATCCACAGCCGAAATCGTGATAGTGAATGGCACGTTTTGCAAGACCACCGCTGGTGATTCGAATTCGAAGCGATCGACAGCAGGAGCAGCCAAGGAGAACTGAATATCGATAATCCAAATTGCCGCAAAAAGGACCAGGGCCGATGCAATGCGCGCAGAGCTTTTCATTCAAATCTCTCTAATCACAATTTCAAAGATTAATGAGAAGTATAGAAATAATGTGCGCCAAACACAAGAATAAAAAGGTGCCTCCAAAGGTCATGGCCGATTGAACCAAATTGATGGCGCATTGGCGCTTAGTCTCTCCGTCTCTGTTAACCCTTTTAATTCCAGATTATTGAAGACAATTCCGCGGGTATTTGTCCGGGTTGAGGCATCAAAAATTGGCTTGTAATTCCAAGCTTGATTTAGTACATTTCACACTAATGAAGTGGTCTGCATTTCCAAGTGGTGTGGCCGGACGAGATGCCAAGGAGGGTGTTTCGCTGATCTTGCGATATGTTGCGGAATCGCATTTTTCTTTCCATATTGAATTTCCCTGAGTAATGAATATTTCGAATATTCCAGACCTCATTGAACGCCTGCGAAGAGAATGGGGGCGAATTCGCTTTGCCTCATTTTCGATGCTTCTTGCATGCTCGGCATCTGTTTTTGGCATTCCATCAAATTCAGAATCCGGACCGGGTCGCTTGATTCCGGTCACCGCTACTCGCAAGTTCGTAGACCTAAATGGAGAATGGACTTATAGAAAAAGGGGCGAAGCTGTTTGGCAGAGCGTCTCATTACCTCATCCTACTGAGGAAATTGGACACCTCTTTTACCGCCGCACATTCTCTCTGGAAAGAGACACTTCCGCATCGCAATCTTTCCTGGTTTTTGAGGGGATCAATTTCTCCTCGCGCGTGAGGCTGAATGATCAATATATCTCCACACAGTCACACGGCCACACCTCCTTTCAGGTTCTCATCCCTTCAAGCTTATTGCGGCTTGGCTCTGATAATATTCTTGAGGTCGAGGTTAACACGGCTCTCGACGATCGCTCCATTCCACTGAGGCATGCCCTGTTTTCTCCCAGGCCTTTGCGGGGAATCTTCCGGGACATATACCTGGTCACATTGCCCTCCCTGGCGATCTATTCAGCAAGAATGGACGCCGATTTTTTTCCGGATCTATCTGCGGTAAAATTGAATTTTCAAATTGAAATTGGGGCACATGAATTGGCTCTGCCCAGGTTTAGTTTGGCAGACCCGGCCAGTTTGCAGCCAAGGTTGGTTTACATGATCCGCGAGGAGCGATCGCAAGACCGTATTGTGGCATCCGGGGAACAAACCATTGAGTTCACCGATGATCTCAGGCAACTCGTGGACGTAAGCTTTGATCTGCCCAATCCCCAGTTGTGGAATCTATCTTCTCCCAGAAGATATGTCTTGGAACTTCAATTGCGGCAGGGAGAAAGGGTACTCGACAGCTACAGGCAGAAGATTGGTCTGAGGGAACTGACGCTAGGGAAAAACGAAATACATCTGAACGGAACTCCGACTTCTCTAAAAGGGATCACATACGTCGAAGATCGACAGCGGGTGTTAACCCGGCGCGATGCCCTTTCCATCCTGCAAAAAATCAAGGCTCTCGGTTTCAATACCATTTCATGGTTTTCCCCACCTCCGGATCACACCGTTTCCGCGGCGGACTCCCTGGGAATTCTGTCCATATTCCAGTTGCCCGTTTGGAACGTGCCCGGATCTGTCTTGGCGGACCCTGGCTACCAGGAACGGGCAGGCAGCTTATTCGAGGAGCTGAGCAAACTTACATCGAGGCATGCCTCGGGAATTGCGCTATCCCTTGGCGAAGGCTTCGATCCCGCCTCTGGTGGGACGCACGATTTTCTCGGTAATTTATTGACAGCAGCCGGAGCGAGGAAATCGTTCTTCCTAACTGCCGGCTTCCGTAATTATGATGATTCCCTTTCCGAGTTGCGCTTAGATTTCTTAACCTTCGATCTCACATTCCACCGTCGTAATGCATGGCAAAATTGGCTGGCACGCTGGCTTGCCGATGGTCCCGGCAGCCCGGTTCTTATCGCTGATATCTCAATTCCATATGTATCCTCCCGTCCTGATAGCGAAAATGTCTCGCGCTATGAGGCTCAGCAGGCCTATTATCTCAAGAATATCCTAAGCCGGATTCAACGTGAGCCGAATATGGGCTTTGTTCTTTCCACGCTTAACGATTGGCGCCTTTGCTATCCCTCGATGCTTTCGCTTTCAGGATCGAACAAGATGAATTTGCCCATCGGGCTTGCCGATTTCGATGAAACCCCGCGAATGGCCTTGAATATGGTTCGAAACATGAACCATGGAACCGGCTACCAGTTCGAGTTCGAGAAGAATCCGGAGGATCATGCCGACGTCATATTTATCATATATGGGCTGGTCATCGTCACCGTCTTTTTGTATTTTTTTCGCAAAGGTCACCGTCTGCGCGGGAACTTCATCCGCGTGCTTTCACGTCCTTTCGGCTTTCATGTCGAATTGAAAGATGGCAGAAGGACGACATGGCCCATAACCATAATAATCCTGTTAACTTCCGTCTCAAGTTGGGGTTTGATTTTAGG
>JAUXJX010000269.1 GCA_030624545.1 Bacteroidota bacterium
AATCGCGCAGCCAGCACATGGCGATCACACCGGGACTTCATCCGGTATTTTTTGAAATGGTATGGCCTGCCGGTTCGATGGATTTCTAATATTCTTGGCATACCACTACTATTGAAACTTGGAGTGATACGATGGGGGCTTTATCGGCTCAGCAAATCAAGCAACAAGAACGCCCCACCATGATCAGATTTTCAATGCTCGCGACAGAATAATCCGCGCTGCCACCTCCGCGCCATCCACAGGGTGGTCGGACCAATCTCCTGGACAATTTTCAAGAATCCTATTTATCAGCTCTCCCCAATTACCCGCAAAGAAGTCTTCAGGAGGAAGCAGAATACCGAGTTTGAGTTCCTCGATTCCTTGCGCCAAGACATCATATTCGAGAAATCCCTCCCGCGATGTGTACAGCATCGGGGTATCGTTGGTCAGACACTCAGCGACGATTCCATATCCTGGTTTCGTTGCAACCACGTCGCTTGCCGCGACAAGGTTTGGGAACGCAAATGCATTCGGAGCAATACTGTGGAAAATGGGAGAGTGGGGTACAGGGTGAAGGAAGATGAATATGTAATCAGTCAATTTTGCCAACTGCTGCAGATCGATCATGTCCAGATCCGCTTTGCGGAGTGCGACGAGAACGACTCTGACATCCAGATCGATAGCCAATTTTTCCCGCATGGCTTTCGGAGACTCAGTTGCTTTGCCTGCAATTAGCGGGATGTCCTGGATGGAACGAAATGCGCTCAGATCGCCATGAAGTGGAAGCCTCAGCAACAAATCCGCTTTCCCATATGCAGATTGAATAGTATCGACCATCCAGGCAAATTCAGGATGATTTTCAACGTAAGGTTGATAGATCCAATCCCAGCTAAAATTGGCGATGGCAATAGATGGAATTCCAGTTTTGTGGGCGGCTAGAAAGGCTAGTGGGGGAATATCTCCGACCACACCGTAGATTGAGTTGTCCTTAATGTACTCCGCTTCCAAAGGAATGCGATCATCCCAAGTGTGATAAAATTCGGCGAATGATCCCAGGGTTGCTCTGGCATCAACCTCAAAACTGGTTTGTTGAACTGCCCCCGCGTCGCAGCTTTTGGAAATGAGACGATAGCCATTCGCCAGGCTTAAGGAGAAGAGCCATGGCGGCGCATCGGTTTGAATGTGAATTTCGGTTTCCGGCTCCTGCCGGCGAATTTGCTTTATCACTTCCACCATGCGGGTGGCGTGGCCGTAACCGTGGCCGCTGATGTAAAACAGGATGCGTTTCACCGCAGGCGTTTTTTGACCTCGGCAATCAGGCTGCCGTTCTGCAGGTGGGCGTAAAGGTTCTTGCCGGGACAAAGCGTGGAGGGAACGTAGTCTTTGTGGGATCTAATTTCATCCGGATTGACGGAAAAAGTCTTGCAGAGGGCGGCCATCAAGTCGGCAATTGATTCCAACTGTCCCGGCGAAATCTCCTGTTCTTCGTAATTGCCCAATACCGAAATCAGGGCGTGGCTGGTGGGGTCATATTCCGTGTAGGTATCACCCTTGTACTGCAGGGGCCTGCCTTCCCAAATCTCGCCCTGCAGGTCGATCAGGAAATGGTAGGGAATATCGGGCCAAGGCCTTTCGCTACGGCTCCAATTTTGTAGATTTCTTAGATGTTCCGGCGTTGGTTTGTCTCCCTTATATACTACGCCGGAGTGGTGCAGCGTGACGTACTTGATCTCATGCTGAGAATAGCCGGATTCAATGTTTAGCGATCCCCACTCTTCTCGCGGATGGATATTTAAGGGAGCAAACTCAAATTCAATCTTGCTCATGGTGGACCTGGCGGTGCATGCGGTTAGGAAAAATAGAATTATCAAACAATAGTAACAGCGTGCGACATAGTGATTGTCCAATGAGGCTGACTTCATCGCAATAACACCCCCCTTTGTCCTCCCTCAAGGGGGGATCGTGTTCTCAAAACAATCCGGCAAACCACTCATGAATCTTCAGCAAAACGGGACCGAAAACCAGCGAAACTACGGAAACCAGCTTGATGAGAATGTTCATGGACGGACCGGAAGTGTCCTTCAGCGGATCTCCAACCGTATCGCCCACCACCGCCGCTTTGTGGTTTTCTGATCCTTTGCCTCCGAGATTTCCTTCCTCTATATATTTCTTTGCGTTGTCCCAGGCTCCGCCGCCATTGCTCATCATTAGCGCCAGCAGAACGCCCACTGTCGTGGTGCCTGCAAGCATTCCGCCTAGCGCTTCCATTCCCAGTACAATACCGATCAAAAGGGGAGCAGTAACCGCCATAAGCCCCGGAACCAACATTTCTTTCAAAGCCCCGCGTGTGGCAATGTCCACACAGGTTGTTGTATCGGGTTTCGCCTCACCCTCCATCAGGCCTTTGATATCACGAAACTGACGCCGAACCTCATTGACCATCTGAAAGGCGGTCCTGCCGACGGCCCGCATGGTGATCGAGCCGAACAGAAAGGGCAGGGCGCCACCCAGCAATAGCCCCATGACCACCGTCGCCTTGGTCAGGCTGATTGTTTCCAATCCGACCGTTCTTGTATATGCCGTAAAAAGAGCAAGAGCCGTCAGGGCCGCCGATCCGATCGCAAATCCCTTCCCGATTGCTGCGGTGGTATTGCCGATCGAATCAAGCTTGTCGGTGATCTTGCGAACCTCCGGACCTAAGCGGGACATTTCCGCGATACCGCCGGCGTTGTCAGAGATGGGGCCATATCCGTCAACTGACATGACTATGCCGATGGTTGCCAGCATACCGACGGCGGAAATTGCTATTCCATAAACGCCATTGGTTTCATAAGCAACGAAAATCGCGACCGCGATGGCCAGAACGGGCAAGGCTGTACTCCTGAACCCTACAGCCAAGCCTTCGATAATATTGGTTGCCACTCCGGTCTTGCTGGCCTCGGCGATGTCACGAATCGGCTTCCCCGAAGTATAGTAATCCGTAAACATTCCAATCAGGGCTCCTGTCAAGATTCCGGAAAGAATAGCCCAGAATGGAGCCAGAGAACCGGTGATCGCCCGGGTTAAGAAAAAGGAGCCAATGAGCAAGAGCACCATGGCAAAGTAAATTGAGTTGTGCAGTGCCGCCTTGGGGTCCACATTCTTAAGCACCCGGATAAGAAAAGTGCCGATGATGGAGGCAACGGTGCCAATCACAATAATGCCGATTGGCAGCGCCATGTATTCGAATTTGATGTCCGGCGCAAAAGTAAAGGCAATTGCGATGGTCGCGACTACAGAGCCAACGTAGGATTCGAATAGGTCAGCGCCCATGCCGGCGATGTCGCCCACGTTGTCACCGACGTTGTCTGCGATGACAGCGGGATTTCTTGGGTCATCCTCAGGGATTCCTGCTTCCACTTTTCCGACAAGATCCGCCCCCACGTCTGCAGACTTGGTATAGATGCCGCCTCCTACTCTGGCGAATAGCGCGATTGAGCTGGCGCCCATTGCAAATCCGTTGATCACGAATGGATCTTTGAATATCAAGTAATAAATCGACAACCCTATCAGACCCAAACTCGCTACGGCCATGCCCATCACGGCCCCGCCGGTGAACGCAACCAACAACGCCTTGTTGGGTCCTTCGGTGGCGGCCTGGGTAGTTCGTACATTGGCCCGGGTTGCCGCGTTCATGCCGATGTAGCCGGCCAGCATGGAGCAAAAGCCGCCAGTGACGAACGCCAATGCTGTGTATATTCCAATGGCAAACAGCAGGATTACAAAAAGGACGGCGAGAAATACGACCAGCGCTCGATACTCTCGTTTGAGGAATGCCATTGCACCCTTATGGATTTGTTCCGCAATCCCGCGCATGGTTTCATTTCCGTCCGGATAACGCTTAACTTGAAAGAACAGAAAGATGGCAAAGAGAAATCCGAGCAGTCCAACAAAAGGTGCGGCATTGATCAGGCCCATTTAACCTCCTGTATTTTAATGAGTTTTGTAAGTTCCTTTTGACGGTTCAAGTTACGAAATATAGCTTTTTCGCCCCTGACATTCAAGGCTTTTGTAATCGGTTACAAATATTTAAAAAAATTGCGGTTAGGGTAGAAGTAAACACCTTTGAACCCACGGATTACACGGAATTACATGGATTGTTGCAGAGAAATTCGGCATTTAATCAATAGAATCAGACTTATCCGCTTAACTGCCAGCCTTCTGAGTCAATATACTCACCAGCCATACCGCCAGAGCCGACAAAATAAAGGCCGGAG
>JAUXJX010000412.1 GCA_030624545.1 Bacteroidota bacterium
CAGGAGTCAGTTTAATTACAAACCTGTTGGAGTCCTTGTGTCACTAGGACAGCGTTCTGCCGTAGCTGAGATATTAGGTTTCAGGTTCTCCGGCTTCTTCGCCTGGTGGCTCTGGCGCACCATTTATCTTCTCAAGTTGCCTGGTCTTGAGCGTAAGCTGCGGGTAGCAATGGATTGGACGTTAGATCTATTCTTCCCACGCGACATTGTGCTGCTAAAGGTCTTTATGAAAAAAACTCCCAGTGAGATTCCAGCGGATAGCTCAGAAAATTTGGTTAAAACATTAACCCCCGCCGAAAGTGAGCACTCTGGTTCGGATTAGTAGCTGAGTAATTCAGTTTTCAGTGAGGAGCTATGATGAGTTTTAAATTCGAGAAAGGGATAAGCGTATGCTTAGTCTCTTTGTGTATGATGTTCATTGGAAACCCGGAGACGATTGTCGCCCAGACAACATCTAATCCCGCAGAAGAAGAGCAAGAATCTGACGACCCTGAAACTTTTGCGAAAAAGCGCAGGAGTGAGGCCGCCTGGGAGACGATTGTTTCATTCCCCGGCCGGCTCGTTTACCTGCCCATAAAGGTGTTTCTTACAGGCTCGGTGGCTCTGGCGTCATACATCGATGACAGCAAAGTTGTCTTCATAATTAATGACTACCTGAATTCCGACGATGGTCGTCGAAGTGTACAACCTGTCTACGCTGCCCGTACCGGAGGTGGAATCGCATACATTCAGCGTGGACTAATTATCGAAAACTCCAGACTGACGCTTCAGGCAACTGCAGGCCTCAGACAGCGCCAAAGATATATAGCCTCGATCCGAGATGTTCGGCTGGGCAACGCCGCACATTTTGGCCTGGGGGCATCCTATCAGTTTTTGAGCGATGAATCATTTTTTGGTCTCGGCAACGATTCTGAGGAAAGAAATGAAAGTAATTATGCACACAGGCAGTCCGCTGCTGAACTTACCCTTGGGCTAAGTCTTGGCAATTCTGTTACTTTGGATGGTTTGCTTGGATATGAATCGAATGAAATTGAAGAAGGAAAAGACAAAAGTCTGCCTTCAACAACTGATCCAATTTTATTCCCGGAAGGGACACTTCCAGGCCTGACAGAAAAAGTAGAATTCAGCAAGATACAGCTTGTTTTGCACTACGATGGAAAGAATCATCCCGGCCGTCCCACTGCCGGTGGTGAACTCATGGTTAATGGTGGACTATTCAGTGAGATAGGCGACAGCAATTTTGGATTCTGGAAGGCATCATTTGATATTTCACATTATGTCAATCTTTTTTATGGCCGTATAATCTTGCTTAGGGTGGCAGGAGAGATTACCGAGGCGCTATCTGATAAGAAAATTCCCTTTTACTACCTCAGTGAAATAGGCCGGCAAGAAACGGTGCGTGGTTTTCGCCGGGGCCGATTTCGGGGCAACGACATGCTCATGGGATCGTTGGAGTACCGCTATCCAATCTGGCACTACTTTGATGCTGTTCTTTTTGCAGATGCGGGAAAAGTTTCAGAAGATATCATAAATGATTTCTCTACTGATGACTTGCATGTTGGCTATGGAGGTGGAATGCGGATTTGGGGACAAAGTGGAATGATTGCCAAATTTGAAATTGGCAACAGCAAGGATGGCATTCGACTCTATTTTGAGTTGAACAAAGGATTATAAGGAATAACGAAATGATTCGAATAACGAAGTCAAGAAAACGAGGCGTTAAGACTACTTCAACGCGTTTTATTCCCTTGCACCTTGCGCTTGTCGCATGCATGATTGGCTGCAGCAGCAGTGGTAATTTTAGATTGCCTGATACCATTCCGGATGATCGTAATCCTATTCCGAAACCAAGACAACGCGACATCAATATTGCAGGAGATGCCTTTGACAATCAATTCGTCGATCAGATCGAGCAGTCATTCGAACTCTCCCGCCAGGTACGTAATATTTTTGGCAGGCGTAAGCAGGCGATGAATGTGGATGCCCATGGCGAGGTAGCCAATTCGAGTTGGTTTACGAATAGGAATGCCAAGAAGCCCATGTCAATAGAGGAGATTGCCACGGGGCCCAATACCGGAGATGAACCGGAAACTACGGGTCCCTGGACAATTATTAATGCCAAGGCTGAAGGAGTTACGCCAGGGGTCCATATTCGAGATAGAAGGGGTGTCCGATATGTGATAAAATTTGAGCTGATCGGGTATTCAGAATTGAATACCGGCGCCGAGATTGTTACGACAAAATTGTTCTTTGCCGCAGGCTACAATACTCCCGAAAATTATATTGTCTATTTCCATCCCAGCATTCTCAGACCAGGCGATAACGTTAGGATCACAGATAAGAAGGGACGAAAGCGTCTGATGAATCGCGAAGATCTCGATGAAACCCTCGCCAGAGTTGATCACCTTCCAGACGGCCGAATTCGGGCCGTTGCCAGCAAGTATATTCTGGGAAATCCGATGGGTCCTTTCAAATACAAGGGCACGAGAAACGACGATCCTAACGACATCTTTCCGCACCAGCACAGGCGTGAGCTTAGAGGCATGAGAGTCTTCGCAGCCTGGCTGAACCATTTTGACACCAAGGCGAATAATTCATACGACACTTATGTCGACGAGGAATACGTCAAACATTATCTCATCGATTTCGGATCGACATTGGGAAGCAATGGTGATGAGCCTATGGACCCTGAAATCGGATATGAAAACAGTTTTGACCCGCACCAGATCTTCCTGAACACGATTACTCTCGGCGCTTATGTGAAGCCCTGGGAAAAGGAATGGAATATTCCTCATAGCTCCATCGGTCATTATGAATCCAAGAATTTTCATCCGCAAAAATACAAATTTATCAATCCTAATCCTGCCTTCGAAAACATGACCAATCTGGACGGTTATTGGGGCGCAAAGCTGGTAATGTCTTTTACCGATGAGCAGCTCGAAACTGCGGTTGCACAGGGTCAATATTCGAATCCTGAAGCCGCAAGATATTTGCTGCACACAATTATCGAAAGAAGAGACATTATAGGGCAATATTGGTTCAACCGAATGACGCCGCTGGATAATTTCGAAATTCATGATGGAGGAGGCGATATTCAGGAGCTTTGTTTTTCGGATCTAGCGGTTGAGGCGAGACTGGAAGAATCTGATGCATCGCAGTACCATTTTGAACTGCGCGATTCCGGTGAAAATTTTTATAAAGCCGAAAATGTTGGCAGCAGCAATTGCATTCCTCTTGTATTTGATCAAATCGCTCAATATAGGGGA
>JAUXJX010000131.1 GCA_030624545.1 Bacteroidota bacterium
ATGGGGCAGTAGCTCAGTCGGGAGAGCGGTACGTTCGCAACGTACAGGTCGAGGGTTCGAATCCCTTCTGCTCCACTAAAGTCAATTGGTTTGTGGAGTGCGGTTTATGACAATTTGTTCGGCTGTGCTAGGCGGGGAGCTAGCGGTGCCCTGAACCTGCAATCCGCTATAGCAGGGTCGAATTCCCACTCGAGGTTTGGACGTCAAATATGCGATTTCTGGTTGCTGGTGTCGAAAGCTCAAGTCCCTCGCAATGGGACGATGCCCAACTCCGTCAGGACCGGAAGGTAGCAGCGGTAAGCATATAGACCATGTGCCGAGGGAGTGCTTGACTGGAGTCAGCATTCCGGAGATCGGTATTTGCTCGGAGGATCGAAGGTGGGTGCACAGCCGACATAGTTTAGGAATTATTACATGGCATACCGCGTACTAGCACTTAAATGGCGTCCAACCGGATTTTTGGAGGTCGTGGCGCAAGATCATGTGACCCAGACTTTGAAGAATTCGATTTCCGGAAATCGAATTGCGAATGCCTACCTTTTTGCCGGTCCGCGGGGAATCGGCAAAACCACAACCGCCCGCATATTCTCCAAAGCCCTAAATTGTAAGAATGGCCCTACACCAGAACCGTGTGATCAATGTACTAACTGCAAAGAGATTACAGCTGGCCGAAGCCTTGATGTTCTCGAGATCGATGGTGCATCCAACCGTGGTATTGACGAAATTCGCAATCTGCGCGAGAACGTTCGTTATGCACCCAGCTCCTCCAAGTTCAAAATCTACATTGTTGACGAAGTTCATATGCTCACCACGGAAGCCTTCAATGCATTGCTAAAAACTCTGGAGGAGCCACCGGGTCACGTGAGATTCATTTTTGCAACCACAGAGCCGCACAAATTGCCCGCCACAATTCTGTCTAGATGCCAACGGTTCGATTTTAAGAGAATACCACTTGAGCAGCTCATAGAGCAGTTGAGAATGATTTGTCGTCACGAAAAAATTCAGATAGACGATGATTCCTTATTTCTAATTGCTAAAAAAGCAGACGGAAGCATGCGCGACGGGGAAAGCCTTTTGGATCAAATGATCTCTTATTGCGGCAATGAAATAAAGATTGAAGAGGTATTGGATGCTCTCAGCGTGGTCAGCCAGGACCTCTTGTTTGAGATTACTGACATCATAGAGAGGTCGGATATTCAAGCTGGCTTGGAGTTCGTTGATCGATTGATTGATTCGGGATATGATGTTACCGAATTCCTCCAGAGTTTGGTAGAGCATTTACGCAACTTACTTTTCGCGAACACCGTCGAAGACGGACGTCTGCTGGAAACTTCGGAGAATTACAAACAGCGATTTTTTGAGGTCGGCAAGAAGTTTACCCACGAAGACCTTTTGCGGATGATTCAGATTGTCTCGGACGCAGAACTCGCAATCAAGCACAGCCCAAATCCACGCATTAGGCTGGAGATGTGTATTATAAAATTGATCAATTTGGATCGCTCGGTAACTCTCGATGATATAATCAATCGGCTCTCAAAGCCTGCGGGCCAGCCTGAATTGAGTTCTCAATCTCCTGACAGTTCAAGCAGCCTGTCGCCTTTGAAAAACGAAAAACCAATGCCAACCGTCGCCGCGGCGGAAACGCAAAAAAAAAATCTAAGTTACGCAAGTCCGGCCAATCCTGATCAAGGCCTTGTCGTTGAAGAGGAGACTAGCCCTTCTGAATCAGAGAATGTGGAAAGAATTCCCGCCTCCCTCGAACAGTTCAAGAGACGGTGGGAAGAGATTGTTCGGTTCGTTCAGAGCCGGCGATTATATGTTAGCGTTTTCCTAAAGGAAGGCCAGCCCCTTCGATTTGAAGAAAACACATTGGAAGTGGGCTTTTCAGAAGAAAACGGGTTTCAAATTGAGGCAATCAGGAGGAATAAGGAAGTTGTCCTGCAGGCGATCCAGGAGATCATGGGCGTTGCTGTAGCTGTGAAATTTGTTAGATCAAGATTGGACCAGGCCAAACCGGAAGAGGCCGGAAAGAGCGACGAACAACAGAAACCGCAATCCCCAGAGGTTGATCCAATGGTAGAGCGGATCATCAAGATCTTTGATGGCGAATTGATAACTGGAGGTTAAGATGTCCAAGCCTAACTTGGGGGCTCTTATGGGTCAGTTTCAAAAAGTCCAGGAAAAGCTTGCAAAAGCGCAGGAAGAATTGGCGAGTATTGAAGTCGAAGGTTCTTCCGGCGGTGGAATGGTAACTGTTTTGGCAAATGCCAAGCAAGAAATTCTCAGGATAAAAATAGAGCAAGAAATTGTAAATTCCGAAGAAATCGACATGCTGGAAGACTTGATTGTTGCCGCCGTCAATCATGCATTGGAGAAGGCACAGCAGGCCGCAAGCGAACACATGCAGCAAGCCGCCGGAGGGCTGCTGCCTAATTTACCCGGCGGGTTCAAGATACCCGGATTGTGAGCATAAAAATGTATTACTCTTCACAATCTTTGGAAAGGCTAATCAGTGAACTCACCAGGCTGCCAGGCATTGGCAGAAAAACTGCTCAGAGATTGGCCTTTTTCATTCTCAAGCAGTCTGATGAAGACGTGGAAAGGATGGCCCAGGCCATAGTTGAGGTAAAAAAAAACACACGATATTGCTCACAGTGCTTTAATCTAACGGAAACAGATCCATGTCCAATCTGCCAGGACAATAAAAGGGATTACACCGTACTCTGCGTTGTTGAGGAAGCTCACGACGTTCTCGCAGTAGAAAGACTTGGGCAATACAATGGGAAGTATCACGTCTTAGGTGGAGTGCTCTCGCCTCTGGACAATTCCGGTCCTGAGGATCTCACCATTCAAGGATTAGTGGCTCGGTGCAAGGATGGTGTGAAGGAAGTTATCGTAGCCACAAATCCCAGCATGGAAGGTGAAGCAACCGCAATATATCTCTCCAAACTGCTAAAACCGCTGGGCCCGAAGATTACTAGAATCGCCAGAGGCATTCCGTCTGGCAGTGACTTGGAATTTGTTGACGAGGTTACTTTATTACGCGCATTTGAAGGAAGAAGTGACCTTTGAATTGATTTTTGCCCATTTCGGGTGTACATTAGCACATATAAGGATTTTGATCCGATCGGTTCCGTTCAGAATCCACTCTGGGAGGTAGTCGCCAATGACTCTACCAAATCAGCTTTCTACTCTACGGATTATTCTTACGCCCCTCTTCGTGGTAGCGTTTTGTATCGAGAATATCAACGCGACTTATTTGGCCTTCATTATATTTGTAATTGCCTCCTTGACCGATTATTATGATGGAATTTTGGCGAGACGATATGGTAAAACGTCTAGCTGGGGCCGCTTTTTGGATCCACTGGCGGATAAGATATTGGTTTCTGCTGTGCTGATCACCTTTGCAGTATTCGGATTTGTAAAATTCTGGATGGTCTTAACAATCGTTTTACGCGACGCCGTAATAACCGGGCTGCGCGGTTACGCAATGTTCAAGGGCAAACCAATCATCACGTCTTATATGGCTAAGGCGAAAACATTTTCGCAGATGACCATAATATACATCATCTTTGTGTATATATTATTGAAGAAGACCTTTGCCGTTCAAAATCTCACAAATCCAGTGTTGGATAAAGTCGATTTATGGAATCTTATTCACATGAGCATGCTTTTCGTGACTATTCTCACTGTTATCTCGGGGATCAAATATCTGGTCGAAAATCGCAGCCATATGAAAAGTATGATCCGTGATTTCTACCGCGCGTTCGTACCATCCGATTTGTAGTTCATGTCGCGGCTTCAGTACTTATTAGCTACTGGACTCTACACCGGCTTCTCCCCAATTGCTCCTGGCACCGCTGGAAGTCTCCTTGTTCTTATTATTAGCTGGTTTCTACTACCGGTCCATTTGATCATTCATCTGCTGGCTGTTTTGCTGATATTTGCCATCGGGGTGTGGTCATCGAGTTTTGTGGCGTCAGATAGAGGGCATGATCCCTCCATTGTTGTCATCGATGAAATTGCAGGAATGCTGATAGCCCTGATCGCATGCCCTTTAAACTTAAAAGCCTTTTTGGTCGCCTTCGTAGCGTTCAGGCTGTACGATATTCTTAAGCCTTTCCCTGCGAACGCGGCAGAGCGATTGCCTTCCGGCTGGGGTATCATGATTGACGATGTCGTTGCGGGGATCTATGCATTCTTAACCGTACAGATTCTGCTAATAGTCAATCTATTATGATCGCCGAAATCGTCTCCGTCGGGAACGAGCTGCTTGACGGCACAAAACAGAATACCAATGCGATTTGGCTGGCGGATCGGCTGCTCAAAGCCGGCATTCAGATCAAGTGGATAACATCAGTTGGCGATGAAGCGGATTCAATTCAAGCGGCAATATCACAGGCCATGGCGCGCGCAAGAATTGTTCTGGTAACAGGCGGCCTTGGCCCGACACCCGATGACGTGACCAAAGAAAGCTTGGCCAATCTGTTTGGCTGTCGACTGGCGGAAAATGCCGGCATCAAGGATCATATCTTGAATCTGTTTGCTCAACGCGGCATACCAATGCCTAAGGTCAATTTAAAGCAGGCAATGGTTCCTGAAGGCGCAAAGATTCTCCATAATAAGATTGGGACGGCCCCGGGGTTTCATTTCACGCGCGGCGATTCTCATTGTTTTGTTATGCCCGGAGTTCCAGCCGAAATGCGCAGGATGACCGAGAACTAGGTTCTGCCAATTCTTGAAAAGCGCTTTGGCGGGTACAAGGAAGACATCATTTATGAAACGGCCCGCACCACCGGCATTTTTGAATCAAGCCTTTCTGAAAAGCTTTCTCCTTTGGAGGATATTACAGAAAATGCAGAACTTGCATTCCTACCTCATCTTTATGGTGTGGATCTAAGAATAAAGGTTGTAGGCTCTGACAAGCATGACGCCAGGACCTGTCTGCAAAATGCCATTGAGACAATATCAGACAGGATTTCGTCTCACATCTACGAGATTGGAGATCGTTCCCTGGAAAAAGTCGTGGCGGACTTATTGATTGAAAAGCAGAAAACTGTGGCCGTGGCAGAATCGTGTACCGGGGGATTGCTTGCCAGCCTCTTGACCAACATTTCCGGCAGCTCAGCCTACTTTCTGGGGGGCGTGGTCGCTTACGACAATTCCGTGAAGACGCATTTACTTGGGGTGAAGGCATCTACTCTTGAGAACTACGGAGCAGTAAGTGAGGAATCGGCGCGAGAGATGGCTGTCGGTGTAAAGAATCTCACCGGGGCAGACCTGTCAGTAGCGACCACCGGTATAGCAGGTCCCACTGGAGGAACCGAAGAAAAGCCGGTTGGGCTGATTTATGTTGCGATAGCATCTTCTCGGGAAATCCTGGTCAAGAAATTCATTTTCCATAGAGAGCGCATAATCAACAAATCAAGGTTTACTTATGCCGCGCTGAACCTGCTTCGCCAACTCTTGTTGGCCGAAAGTCCGGCATAATTTCAATCCCAATTTGGTCTTGATATTCTTTGCATTTTAGGGAATTAGACGCTATTTTAATGGTTCGTAATGCCGTTAGTCCGTGTCTTTGTGGCAGTTTCAATTTCGGAAGAAGCCCGCGCAGCCATCGCTTCCATGATGAAGGAGTTAATGCGTTTGGGCGAAAGAATACGATGGATTCCACCGGAGAATTTGCATTTGACTCTGAAGTTTGTCGGCGAGGTAGATTCTCAGCGGGTGCCTGAATTTGAAAGTGCTTTGGATCGGAGTATTGATGGCTTTTCGCAATTCCAATATTCCCTCGAAGCCAAGGGTTGTTTTCCCAACTGGAATCAGCCACGCATTCTGTGGGTAGGAGTAAAAGATACGGAAAATAGACTAGTCGGAATACATAGGGAGATAGACCGGAACTTTCAAACGCTTGGTATACCGGGTGAGAATCGGAGATTTAAACCGCACTTAACGATTGCACGCCTGAAACAAGGTGCCAAACCCGAAGCAGCTTTGTCGGCATTTCAAGAATTTCAATTGGGGGAATACAGGGTTGATGTCCGAGAGGTTCACCTTATGAGAAGCGCTTTGGGTCCCAGCGGAGCGCAATATAACATTCTTTACAGTGCCTCTCTTCGCAGCCCTTATCCCGAGACGGTAGGTCATTAGAAAAAGGAGTTTATGGTGGACGAAAATTCCGAAAAATTGAAGGCATTAGACCTGGCCATGACCCAAATTGATC
>JAUXJX010000071.1 GCA_030624545.1 Bacteroidota bacterium
ATACTTTTAAGCAGGAAGACGATCTCCCCAAAACACGCATTGATGAAAGAGACATCATGTTCTCCCGTAATCTCTTAAAAGTAGGGTCAGATCGGTTCAATGAGTATTATAAACAGTATCCGGAGCGAAAGGCCTTAGACGATCAGTTCAGGAGTCATCCCGGTCTTTTGCAAAAAGGAGCCGTGTTTTACGATCCCGTTACATCGGCTGCAACTGACGCCAGCTTTAAGACAGGAGCTGCCTTCCACAAAATGCTCGACGACGAGAAGTTACCGGCACCTCCGCAACAGGTTGATCCAACCAACATCACACATTTCATAAAAAAGTGGCTCAAAAGGTTGGGTGCTGTTTCTGTTGGCGTCACTGAACTACGGGATTACCACCTGTACTCTACAATTGGTCGTGGTGAAAGATACGGAGAACCGGTTGAGTTAAACCATAAATATGCTATCGCGCTTACTGTAGAGATGGATAAATATTTCTTGGACCGGGCGCCAAAAGGACCAACAGCTATGGAGTCGGCGCAGCAATACCTGAATTCAGGTACTGTCGCCGTGCAACTGGCAGAATTCATTCGCCAGCTTGGCTATTCCGCCCGTGCTCATATTGATGGTAGTTACCGCGTTGTGTGTCCATTGGTAGCGCGTGATGCCGGTTTGGGCGAAATCGGCAGGATGGGTTTGTTGATGACCCCGGAGTTGGGGCCGCGTGTGCGTCTGGCTGTTCTAACAACAGATTTACCGCTGGTTGTTGATAATAGAAAGCAGGACCACACCATGATCGACTTCTGCATTCAGTGTAAAAAGTGTGCCGATGTATGCCCAAGCAATGCTATTTCTTTTGAAGACCGGGTAGCGATCGATGGTGCTTTGCGCTGGCAGATCGACTCGGAAGCCTGTTTTACGCTCTGGTGTAAAATCGGCACGGACTGCGCGCGGTGTATGAGCGCCTGCCCGTATTCCCATCCGAATAACACCTTGCATAATATGGTACGCTTCGGTGTGAAGCGGTCTGGGCTATTTCGTAAGTTAGCTCTGAAATCGGATGATTTCTTCTATGGCCGCAAGCCTGCTCCATTGGAGCTCCCTGACTGGATGAAGGGTGTTACGGACAGTGAGAAGCGAGATGCGAGAAGCTAGTCTAGATGATTTTTTCATGGATAATCAAAGTAGGCTGGGTTCATAACCCATCACTGAACAAATGCCTAACTTTCGTTTCAACTCGGACAAAACCTCGCTCGGCTTTTCTGAAAGTCGGAAGCTTATCTTGGCGGTTTTGCCGGTTAAACGAGTTGTTGCAAGCACTCCTTAATATCCTTTTCTTGTCTATGCACACTTTGTCAGAAGTGTGAACTTCTCTCTGTCTTATGGCACACAACGGCACACAACGGCATTAGTTGGCAAATTTCTGTATTTTTTCAACTTATTGAAATAACAGGACTTGGGAAGACTAGAGGACGATAATTCGATTCCCGCCGTCTCCACTCTAAAGCGCAGTTTGGTTTGAACTGCGCTTTTTATTGTCTTCACTGGATGCCACTCTGCCTCTCCGATATTGCCGTAAATCTTTGTATTGGTCTAAGTTATTTGCCCGCTATTGTCGATAATTTCTTATCAATGAGGTCTGCATGCGCTTGCGAATCGGGGTGCATTCTGTCCTGAAAAAGATGGAAGGGAAGGAATCCGGAATTCTCCGCCCCAGTAGATATTGTTCTGAAATTCGAAAGAGATTCCCGCAATGAGCGACCGACCGGCACCGGATCTGAGTGTTCGAAAATTGATCGATGGGTTGGGACAGGGCTTCGGCATCGTAGATGTGCATGAGAAATTTGCCTTTGTTAACCAGGATTTCTGCAAATTGCTGGGCTACACGTCGGAGGAATTGTTGGGCTCGAGTTTGTATTCGATCTTTTCTTCCGAAGATCAGGGGGCGATAAAGCAGGTCTTCCAGGGCGGAGAAGCATCACAGACGTGCACGCTGAGTCTCAATCTGCAGACAAAAAACGGTATTAGAACCGTCGCAATGCGTCTTCAGCCAAACCGTACGGATGAGGACAATATTCTGGGGACGATCTGGGTTCTTCCGGCAGAGTTTAGCCCATCCGCCGCTGCAAACGGTTCCAACGATGAAGAAGAAAAATTCCGCAGCCTTATAGAGAGCTCCCTCGACGGCATCTTCATCCAGGACGGGGAAAAATTCGTTTTCGTAAATCGGCAGATGTGCATCATCACCGGCTACTCCCGGGATGAATTGTGTCGAATCAGTGTCCACGATTTAGTCTATGAGGAAGATCGCGGCTATGTAAAAGAGATCATGCGGGATCGCGCGCTCGGCAAAAAAGTGCCGGGGCGTTATCGCACCCGAATTATTCGCCGGGATGGCACCATGCGTCATTGTGAAGTGGCCGCGAGTACCCTGGCCCATGGGGATCAGAGTTTGGCCCAGGGGTCTATTCGTGATATTACCGAGCAGATGCTGGTGGAGCAGGCTTACAAGGAATCCGAGTTGCGCTTTCGAATGCTCTCTCAGTCGGCAAGCGATGCTATCATAACCTTTAACCGGGAAAGGCAGATTGTATTCTTCAATGAGGCCGCGGAAGAACAGTTCGGATATTCCGGGCTTGAAGCCATCGGCCTTCAGTTCGATGCGTTGGTACCGAAGGGACTCTCCACTCAACTCAAGAAACAGATGGAAGCACATTTGGGCGCCGGCAGCAGCCGCGTATTTGACAAATCCGTGGACCTGCAGGGCACTCGAAAAGACGGGTCCTCATTCCCTCTCGAATTGTCTCTCTCCGTATGGGAATCCTCGGACGGCCATTATTTCTCTGCCATAATGCGGGACATATCCGAGCGAAAAGAAACTGAGAATAAGATCAGCCGGATGAATGCAATCCTCCGTGCCCAACAAGAAGCCACTTTCGACGGCATCCTGGTGGTGGATCGCGAAGGCCAGATTCTGAGCCACAACAGCCACTTTTTGAAAATCTGGGATCTCTCTAAACAACAAGTCAAGAATATGAGTCTCGACAAGCTGTCTGAATACCAAACCAAGAGCTTGAAAAATGCAGGTAAGTTCAAGAACTGGCTAAAACAGGTCAAATCAAATCCCGAAGCGAGCCGCCAGAACGACGTTCTGCGATTTGAAGATGGCCGGATCGTTTCCATGAATTCTTTGCCGGTAAGAGGCCATGACGGCACAATTTATGGCCGCGCGTCCTATTATGAAGACATCACCCAGAAAGTAAAGAAGGACGAAGAACTGAACCGGATGTATGAGGAGACGCTTGAGTGGAAGAACTCACTGGAGATCATCAATAAGCTGTCGGAGGTCTTGAACCAGATGCTGAGCGTGGAACAAATAGCCTCCGCGCTTTCCGAGAAAGCACAGAATTTGTTCAATTTCGAGAACTGCTGGGTTTGGCTCTGGAACGATGATACAAACGAATTGTACCCTGCCCTGGGGGAAGAGACAATTTCCCGAGGGAAAAAGGGGAATGGATCTGTTTTAAGGGTCAACCCGGGAGAGGGCGTGGTTGGCTGGGTTCTCGAAAGTGGGGAAGGATTGCTATTGAACGATCTGGAAGCCGATAGTCGCAGTAGCAAGGAACCCTGTGCGCTGGGCGAATCGGCGTCAATGATTGCTGTACCTCTCAACTTCGAGACCAGGAAAATCGGTGTGCTCGCGGTAACCCGGAGGGGAAAGAATCAGTTCGAACAAAAACATCTACAATTCCTGAATATTCTTGCCAGGCAGGCTGCGGTGGCCATCCAAAACGCTCTTTTATTGGAAGAGGAAAAGAGCAGGGCAGACCATTTTTACCTGATCCATCAGGTCACCAGAAGTATTGCCGACACCCTCGATTTCGACACCCTCGCTCAAAAAGTAACGCAGGCCCTGAGGAAGAATTTTCACCTTACGGATGTGGTTCTTTTGATTTATGATGACGAGACAGGTGCATTAACCGTGGCACAAAGGGCGGGAGAGCACTCCAGAACCATTCCGGTGGGCAAGCAGCAGATCATTGACAAGAAGTTGTTCGCCGAGGCAGTGCAAAAAAACGAGCTTTTTGTCATTCCGGATACCGATGATCCGTCCGGCTATTTGTCGGTCATTCCCGGTGGCGGCTCCGATTTGCTGGTTCCGCTGAAGGCAAGAAACAGGCTAATGGGGCTCCTGGTTATTCGGGCCGACAATCTGTCCGAATTTCCTGAGAGCGACCGTAACGCGATAAGAATCCTGTCGGACCAACTGGCCATCGCTCTTGAAAATTCCCGGCTCTATGTGAGCCAAAAGACAAATGCGGAGCTTGCCCGGAGCGCCAACGAAGCAAAGAGCGAGTTTCTTGCCAACATGAGCCACGAAATCCGCACCCCCATGAATGGCATCATTGGCATGACCGAGCTTCTTTTTGATACAGGTTTGGATGCGGAGCAGAAAGAGTTCGCCCAGGCGGTACAGATCAGTGCAGATTCGCTGCTCACCGTGATCAATGATATACTGGATTTTTCCAAGATCGAGGCAGGAAAGCTGGATCTGGAAATGATCGATTTTGATTTGCGCTTAACCATCGAAAGCATGGTTGATTCCCTTGCACTCCGGGCGCAGAGTAAGGGCCTTGAGATTGGCTGCTTCATCGACCATGAAGTCCCGTCTGCTCTAATCGGTGATCCCGGCAGGCTTCGCCAGATTCTCATCAACCTGCTTGGAAATGCAATCAAGTTTACTTCAGGCGGAGAAATGGTTCTCAAGGTCGCACCAAAGGAAGAGTCAGATAAGGACGTGGTGCTGGAGTTTTCCGTAACCGACACGGGAATTGGGATACCCAAAAGGCGCCTCGACAAAATCTTCGATAGTTTTACGCAGGCCGACGGCTCCACTACCAGACGGTACGGCGGAACAGGCTTGGGCCTCTCCATCTCCAAACAACTAGTGGAAATGATGGGGGGTGAGATCTCCGCTCAAAGCGAGGAAGGAAAGGGTAGTTGTTTTTCTTTCCTGGCGCCATTTAAGAAGCAAGAAGGCGGTAAAGGCGAAACTCCGGCGCTCTATGCAGATTTGGAAGATCTGCCCATAATGATCGTGGATGATAACCAGTCGAACCGCATGATTCTGACCTCGTATCTGCGCAGTTTCGGTGCACGGCCCAATGAAGCGGAGTCCGGCGTTGACGCCTTTCAGAAAATTACTCTCGCCCATGCCACCGATGAGGAATTCAAACTGGTTCTGATGGACGCTCACATGCCGGGCATGGACGGCTACCAGACGATCAAGCTGATTCGCGATGCCCCCAAAATCAAAGATATCCCCATCATTGTTTTGGCCTCAGTCGGAGAGCGTGGAGACGCAAAGCGATTCCGCGAATTGGGATGTGTGGGATATCTGACCAAACCGGTAAAACAGTCTCAGCTTCACGACGTCCTGCAAGCGGTTGTTAGTGGGGCTGCACCCCGGACAGAGTCTGATCCAATACTGACCTGGCACTCCCTCAAGGAGGTCAGGAAGAAAAACCTACGAATTCTTTTGGCTGAAGATCATCCGGTCAATAAACTGTTGGCCATAAAGATTCTGGAAAGAGGCGGCTATCATGCCGATTCGGTCAGCAGTGGAAAGGAAGCCCTGGAGGCGGTCAAACACAAGAAATACGACCTTATCTTGATGGATGTGCAAATGCCTGAAATGGATGGCTTCGAGGCAACCGGCCATATACGAGAGTTGGAAAAGAATGGTGGACACATTCCAATTATCGCGATGACGGCACATGCAATGAAGGGTGACGATCAGCGCTGCTTCGATGCCGGCATGGACGACTATATCTCCAAACCGGTAAAACCGGAGGTGCTTTTCGAGATCATCAGCAAGTGGACAGATACTAAAGCTGAAATTCCAAAACAGGAGCAAAGCAAAGCTGAATTGCCAGAGCAAACCGAAGAGCCGGTCGATTTGTCAACGCTTTTGGATTCCGTCGGCGACGATGAAAAAGTTATCGCACAATTGGTCGATATCTTTCTTGAGAACTCCCGGCAGAGGGTGACGATGCTGCAGAAAGCCATAGACTCCGGAGATACGGCCGAGATTGGGAGCCAGACACACGCCTTTAAAGGTGCAAGCGGGAGCATTGGGGCTATGCCCTTGTTTGAATTGTGCCGGGAGCTTGAAATGCTGTTAAAGGATGGAAAGATGATGGAGCTGGCGCGATGCTACCAGATGATTTCCGCTGAGTTCGAAAGGGTCGAGGAATTCTTCAAAAACCGCCTTCACTCGGCGAGTGATTAACAGAATACTAGCCTGTATTATTCACAAAAATCTCTCGCAAAGACTCTCTACGAGTCGTAAACCTAAGTGCTAAGAATATTAAAAATACATTGCAAGCTCGCTTTCCAAAAGACTGTTAGGCAATGAGTTCACATTTTCTTGTTAATTTCTATATTCTTAATCCTTTGCGTTCTTTGCGCCTTTGCGTGAGTGAATTATTCAAGTTAGAAAAAGTACCGCAGTTGAGTCAATCTCTCGCCCCTCCCGAGCAACGAAAAACAAACATTTAGCGGCACCGGCGCTTAAGAGTTTTGTTTGCTTCTCAGCCAATTATTTTCTAATCTTATCCAAACCGCTGACCCGTTTTTATCTTGATTTCCAGCAGCGTCTGGTGGCTTGGCACATTCTTAGCCGCCAGTATTTTAAGAATATTGTATATCCTGGTTTTCCGCTATGAAATGGTTTTTGAAAATTCCGCGAATCGATCTATCGGGTTGGGCTCCGTCCGAAACCTGGGAGAACCTTTTGAAAGTCTGGTCGGCAGCCGGGATTCGCGGCCTTATACTTCCCGTTGGATTGAGCCAGAATTCAGGGAAAGACCTCGATGAGATTTCCGCATTAATGGAACATGCTAAAACGAACGAACTTCAGGCCTGGATTGTACTTCCCATCCTTAACAACCGAAGCCTCTATGAGCAACATGAAGAGGAAAGACCCCGGCATCGCCATGGCAAGCAATTTGACTTTCCCGCCTGGTTTGCTCCAATTTGTCCATCCAGCCGGCGGATTAGGAATCTCATAAGCGAAATTCTGTCAAATCCGCTGATAAGTCTTCCCTATGATGTCCTACTTCTGGATTATCTGCGAATACCCTACTTTTGGGAAAAGTGGGGGAATACGGTTCCCGAATCGGAGTGGCCGCCTTTTTGCTATTGCGAGCGATGTGTTAATGATTTTCACGCCGAAACGGGGCTGTATCTTGATTTTGCCACACCGGAGCAGTGGCAAAGATGGCAGTGCAGCGTTATTCTTGATCTGCTGGGTCAATTGCAGAAAGAAGTGAAGCAGGCACGCCCAAGAATAAGCCTTGGGGTTCAGGTTCTTCCGTTGGTTTCTCAAATGGACCGGTCAATCAGGTCAGAATGGATAGGTCAGAATTTGCGAGCGCTGCAAAAGTACGCCGATTTTTTCAGTCCACAGTTATACAGTAACCTTTTGGACTGGCATGAGGATGAATTGCTCTCTTACCTCGTTCAATTTGTGAACCACGAACGAATGCCGGTAATTCCGTCGTTCCAGGTTTCTCCCACCCGCTGGGATCGCGGGGTGGATGAATCTTCTCAGAACATTAGGCGATTGAAAAGGAGATTGAGGCCCCTTGGCATTGAATCGGCTACCCTTTTTCACGCCAAAAACCTGTCAAGCCTTGCGGAGATAATCAGGATTCTAGGGGATTGATCTCCTCGAATGCTCGCGGGAAATATCCAACCATTTTCCGTTCGTGAGATTGGATGAATATGTAATTATGCCAAATCACGTTCACGGCATAATTGTCATTGACAAAGATGATGATAAGAATATGGCAAATTCGCATCGTAGAGACGTTGCATGCAACGCCTCTACCGC
>JAUXJX010000487.1 GCA_030624545.1 Bacteroidota bacterium
ATGCGCGATCGGACAGGCGGGAAGGCTGATTGCCGCTTCAGCAGTGCTTTATTATTTATTTAGTGCCCACGTGGGACTTGATGTTCCGATCGCAGTTTACGGTATGCTGTTGGGCGTGGTCTCCGTCGTGGTCATTTTAAGAGGCAGCTATGCCACGGTTGAACATGCCGCCAAAATCCTGGCAGGTATCCTGGTCGTATCAACCGTTGCCGTCTATTTCGTTAAGCCGGCTCCGTTATCCGAATTAAATAATTTTTTCAGCTTCGAAACACCGGGAGGTTCCTGGTTGATTATTGCTGCATTTCTTGGTTTGTTGCCTACCGGAATGGATGTGTCCCTACAGGCCTCCGAGTGGGGAAAAGCAAAAAAGAAAGGCATGAGCAAAATCAGATCGAATCTGGAAAATATCGGCATGGCAAAAACCTTCGATCCCTTCACTTCGAAGAAGGAAGATCTATCGGTTGACACGTCCAAATTACCCGCCCATGCCCTGGAGTATTGCAGAAGATGGTTCAAAATCGGGTTATGGGATTTCCGCCTTGGCCACCTGGTATCCTTCATTCTCGCTTGCATATTCCTGCTATTGGCCGCCGTATGGCTCTATCCGAACCCGGTCGAGGGACGGGCCGTGATCGGTGAAATTGCCAAGATCTTCACCCTGAGCGTAGGTCCATGGATGATGGTCGTGTTCCTTGTGGGCGCTTTCGCGGCGACCTTTTCCACCGCGTTTAATTATTTCGACGGCTGGCCGCGAATCGTTGGGGCTTGCTGCCGGAATATGTTCAAGTCGACTGCCAGGCTGCAGGGTATCGCAAAGGAAGACCTGTCGCCTGAACACAAAAGGAAATGGAACTCGGAATACAACATCTACCGGATGACGATGCTGTTCTCACTGGTGGCCGCCGTAACCATCATCGCTGGCATACCAAAGCCGGTTTGGCTAGTCCTGGTGGCCTCTGCTTTGGCGTTCTTTATTGCGCCCGTTGTGTTTTATCTCAACCTTTATTATTGCATGACAATCATTCCGAAGGAGGATAAGGTCTTTTATCCGTCCACCTTTGCTGTGTGGTTTGGCTGGGGAAGCCTGGTTGTCTTTACAGGTCTCAGCGCAATTTTGATTTTGGCCCGGGTTTTCAAGATTGAATTATTTGGGATCTGAGCTTTGTTTAGCCACGAAGGTACGCGAAGTGAAGATGGAAATATTCTTGATGATTCGTGACAATTCGTGGCCTCAATAAAGAGATCAATCATATCAATTGCTCGGAGTTTTGAAATGTTGCGCAAGCTGTTTTTCACAATATGCTTCATAACATGTTTCCTGGTGTTTGACTGCATAGAGTCTCAGGCCCAACTTCCAGCGGCAGACAATATCGAGTTCGATATCGACTATTGCCGCTTTCGCACTTCTTCCGATGTGGTATTTCTGGAGGTTTATTATTCCGTGCGGCGGGATCAATTTAAGTTTGATTATGAAGAAAATCGCTGGAACGCACAGTTTGAAATAGAAACCGGTGTCTTCCAAAGCGATTCGCTCCTGGCCAAGGATGTGCTCAACAACGTGTCATACGCGGACAGCCTTTCGCACATAACGTCAGGTCAAATTCTGGTTGATCGATCCGCTTTTCTTGTTCGCGAAGGTGAGTATAATCTATACGCGCGAATTTCCGATCTGCATTCTCAGCGGGCCGGAAGAAAAGAATTGAAGGTGGAAATAAAGCGGATCCCAAGGGAAAACTTGGTCGTTTCTGATGTGCAGCTCGCGTCAAGCATCAAATTGAATAGGGAGAATTCTGACAAATTTACCAAGAATGGCTACCAGGTTATACCCAACGCAAGCGGCGTCTATGGAATCGAAGCTCCGTTGCTTTATTACTACACGGAGATCTACAATTTCATTCAGATCGAAGAGAACAACCAGTATCGCATGAAGGTTGCCATTCTTAACTCAAACGGAGATACGGTTCGAACCATAATGGACAAGATGAAGGAGAAGCCGGGGACCTCCAGTGTCGAAGTGGGAGGATTCAACATCGTAAGTTTGAAATCCGGCACTTATAAGCTGCTCTGCGAGGTTGAGGACATTGCATCGAACCAGGCCGCTACCAATTCGAAGAAGTTTTTCGTTTATCGCGCCGGCGATTTCCCAAGCGATTCATTGCGACAGAAAAACCTGGCCGCTGCCGTAGACGCAACGAAATTTCCGGAATACCAAATCTATGACCATCTCGAAGAGAATGAGATCGATGACGAATTCGACGGCTGCACTTATATTTCTTCGCAAGAGGAAAAGACGATTTTCAAGAGCCTGGACCTCGAGGGAAAGCGAAGGTTCATGAAAACCTTTTGGGCTTCGCGAGACAGGGACGCCTCGACTCCGCTGAACGAGTTTCGCCGGGAATACTTGAGCAATCTCAGGCACGTCAATAGCCGGTATCGCACGGGAAAGCCGGGCTGGAAATCAGACCAGGGCAGGGTGTTCCTTTTATATGGAGAGCCTGGCGAGATTGAGCGATTCTCCGGCAGCAACGAGGGTCGGCCCTACGAGGTGTGGAATTATTTCAGGATTCAGGGCGGTGTCGAATTTGTCTTTGTCGATACCCGCGGCTTCGGGGAATACCTGCTGGTTCACTCCACCGCCCGCAACGAGCTTCAGGATTCCGATTGGCGCAGGTGGTTGGAGGTGCGGTAGGATACCCCTAAATACTATGCGAACCACCGCATCTTTCTCAGATTGCTCCCCGCGCGCCCGACGATTTCGAAATAGCCGAAAAAAGCGCCCCGTAACTTAATTGAAATTAAGCCCAGTCATTTCTTTGGTCTGTTTTTGCCCGTTGTAAAGTCAACCCTTTTCCGAGGCTCGTCCGACCCCTTGACCAATTTACTTGGTGGCGGCA
>JAUXJX010000270.1 GCA_030624545.1 Bacteroidota bacterium
CGGTTCAAGGTCACTGAAGGTGGTAATTAATTGGGCGGGATCACGCCGCTAATCACTCGTTCAATTCTTCATAATTGACAAAAACGAGGTGGTCTATCCAAATCTATATGAGGATCATCCTATAGATTCGTGGGATCGAGTGATTTGGTGTTCGGGTTTTGTTTTTTCCAAGTATTCCAGCGCGTTCTTGTTGTTTCGAACTCTTCCAGCTTACGATCAGCATAATGCCCACTAATACAGGTCAGCCCATCTTGACCCTTTAGATGGTACCATATGCTTTCCGTTTCATAGTCGTACAATACGAAAGTATAGTCATAAGTCCAGCCGCTAGCGCTCAAAGTTAGAATCTGCCCGTCGATCTCACGGCTGTACACGGCAGCCAAATTAACGAGTGGTCAGTAGGCCGCGGCTACGTAGGTATCACCAAATCGATCGTCAGCAATTTCGGAGTAACTCAGCACGGAAATCCCATAAGATCGCGCCTCGCCATTCAATTTTATCCCTATCATTAGAAACTCTTCGGAATCATCTGGATAGTTTTTATCACCCGGAGCAAGCATCCTCGGATTTAAGATCGGTTTGATCGCAAAAGGGCCAAGTCCAAATTGAAATTTCTCGGGATCCATCCCGTACTTCTTCTGGGCATGTGTCACATCCCATTTTTTCCCGGTATTGTCTACGATAAAGACTTTAATACTATCTTCATTACTATCTTCACCACTATCTTCATCTTTTTCGCTTTCCTTCTTCTCGTCATTTTGATCATCCTGCGAATCGGCTGGATCGTTACCGTTGTCGCCCTCCGTTTCAACTTCCGCTATTTCGGGACCAATGGTAACATCTTCGCAGCCGGTCACAAAAAACATGGCTATGATTGCTGTCGAGAATAATATGTAAAAGCGCTTTAGCATGCGTCCCTTCTGAACCATTTGAAAGATTTTAGTTGACATTACAATTAGATAGAACGACATTTTTGTTAGAATTATTCCTACTGAGTTTGCTGAGTTCCTATTTTATGGATGGAAGATGCTGGGTAGACCTGGAGCGCAGATCCGTGTTGCAACGCACGCCGATCTGCCGAAATTAGAGCCAATCTGGCTCGAATTCGTCGAATATCACGCACGCTTGGGCGACAAGTTTAAATACTATCCCGAGGAATGGCCGCAAGTCCTGGACCATTTCGCCAAGTCTCTTCAGCAAGAGCAAAGCGCACTTTTTGTGGCGGAGTTCCAGGGGAAAATCATCGGGTATATTTACGGATTCATTTTTGATAACAATCCGGGTTTTCATCCGCGACGGGTCGGCTTCATCAGAGATTTGGCGGTCTCCGAAGAGTTTACCAATCAAGGTGTCGGGAGATCTCTTGTTTCTATGCTGGAGCATCGGTTTTCCGAAAGAGATATTGAAGTGGTTCAGCTATATGTGGCCATTGAAAATGACGGTGGATTGGAAACCTGGAAGAGATTCGGATATGAAAATTACCTGGTTGGAATGTGGAAGGAACTCGGCTGAAGTTGAATATGTTTGATCTTAGTTTTCCGGGCTCTCCGGAAAATTCACTTGAAATCGGCACAGAAATCTTGCATATTTATATGTGAATTTTGTGAAAATATTGCCGACGATTCTAATAAGCGGAAAAATGGTTCATCGGAAAAGTTCAGGATAGCGAAAATGCCACTATTTGAATACAAATGCAAGGTTTGCGAAAACAAATTCGAAATTTTCCAGTTATCTTCAAACGGAGACAGTGTCGGATGCCCCGAGTGTCATTCGACAGAAACGACAAAACTGTTTTCCACCTTTGCCGCTGCGTCAAGCTGCGAAACTTCACATTCCTCATCGCAAAATTCTGAGTGCTGTCGCGCCTCCACCGGATTCACATGAGCAGCCTAGTGGGAGCAGGTTGCTTTCCGGATCCTCAATAATATCAACACTCTGCATTGCTGGCCGACCGCCAAAACGGGTTGGCCTAAGTAAGACTGCCATAAGCACCGCGATTAAGAGACTGACTGACAAATATAGCTCGGTTTGTTGCAAACCTTGCATTTTCGAGTCAAAATTCGTATAATCTTTACACTTTAATTAACGTCTCATTCAGAATCATTTTATTCGTTTGGGGTTAAGATGAACATCGGAATAAGCTGCTACCCAACACACGGCGGTAGCGGGGTGCTGGCAACCGAATTGGGGATTGGGCTTGCCGAAAGAGGCCATCGTGTCGATATAATCAGCTATTCGGTTCCTTTTCGGCTTGGTCAGTTTCATGCCAATCTCTATTTCCACGAAGTAGAATTGACGTCGTATCCACTTTTTAAACATCCTCCCTATGAGCTTGCATTGATCAACAAAATGGCTGAAGTTGCCAAGGCAGCCAACCTGGATATTATCCATGCTCACTATGCAATTCCCCATGCGTTTTCCGCATATATGGCGAAGCAGATTCTGATTCCGAACGATCCAAAAGTCGTTACCACCCTGCATGGAACCGATATTACATTGGTGGGACTAGACAAATCCTACTATGATCTTGTGCGATTCAGTATTCAGCATAGCGATGGCGTCACCGCTGTTTCGAACTTCCTGAAGAAGAGCATTATTGATGAATTCAAAATCACCAGACCGATAGAAGTGATCTATAATTTTGTCGATACTGACCGCTTTAGGCCGAATTCAAGCGACACCTGCAGGTGCTACGCACCGAATAATGAAAAAATCGTAGTCCACGTATCAAATTTTCGTTCGAAAAAACGTGTTTTGGATGCAATCAGGGTCTTTGCAAAGATACAGGAAGGACTGCCTGCCATCCTTCTACTAATTGGGGAGGGTCAGGACAGAAATCTTGCGAATGAACTCGTGGCGGAATTGGGCATACAAGACACGGTCCATTTCCTGGGTAACCAGGATTACGTGGAAAGCATACTACCCTGTTCGGATCTGTTTTTGCTGCCAAGCGAAAAGGAGAGTTTCGGACTTGCTGCCCTCGAAGCGATGAGCTGTGGCGTACCTGTGGTTGGAACGAACGCAGAGGGCATTCCGGAAGTAGTCCGCCATGGCGAGGTTGGATTTCTGCACGATGTAGGTGACGTGGAAGGAATGACAGAAAGCGCGGTTGCCCTGCTGGCGGATCCCGAATTACACGGGAGGATTTCGCAAAACGCCCGCACGTTGGCCGTTGAACGGTTCTCGGCGGATACTCATATCTCTCATTATCTGGAATTCTATGAAAAGATCTTGGCCGGGCCGTAGCGGAGATTTGTCGGGGAAACATCAGAAATCGGGGGAACTGCAGGCGAATACTCAATCCGGATAAAAGGAACGAATTAGCTCCGGCGGCACCCCTACAGGCATTTTTGCATCGAAGTATACTTTCTTCATATAATTGATCCCCCCTGAGTACTCTTCAAATTTGTAGTGCAACTGTTGAAAAACGCCGGCTTGCGGTTGGCACAGGTTTTTGTCAAATTCATATACCTGCCTATAAGACTTGCTGCCTTCCTGAAGATAAAAGTCCATGATTCCCAAGAATTCGACATGTTCTCTGAAAATGCCGGTCATGAAGAGCGTATAGTCTGCGACATTCTTGCGAATATCTCTTTCGCCGAAAGGATCGAATTCGGGTTCGGAAGGAACACTGCTGCACTCCGCCTCAAGCAGCATGTCGACGACCGATTTCGGATTTAACTGAGGTCTCCGCTTGATGTAATGCATCTTTTCGGTTCGAGTGAAGCGGCTTAGAGTTTCGGCGATATACTGAACCGTTTCGCGATGGAATATCTGAATATCTGTAAAAGCCGCGGTTAACCAGTGCCTGAAAAATTGAACAAGGATTTCATTTGACTCTTGATGTGACCTTGACATCTGCCAATCTCTCCTCGCGATGACAAAAAAAGCAATGTCAATTCTGGCCAGGGAAGTAAGGTCCCGGCCCAATCTCGAATTACTCTCCTGGTATATTATATTTTCGTCAGCGGGACAGGTTTCATTAATAATAGTTGCCTCTTTTCCGATAACAAACTAGCATCCACTTTTCTCGAATTCAGGTTGTGATTGATGGAAAGATTAAAACAATTTTTGGTAAATCGTTTTGAAATTCTATTGGTTTTTTCTCTGTTTGTGGCAATCGGTATCATTCACCTTTTTGTCTCAAACAAGTTGGTCTTCCTCAACTTCTATTTCCTGCCCACGTTGGTTTCGGGATTCTACATGGGAAGGCGAAGCTCCATTGCAACC